>JAOXRV010000041.1 GCA_025800435.1 Cellvibrionaceae bacterium
GAGCACCAGCTCGCCGTTTGCAGACTGGAGTGAGATTTATAGGGGGCTTGGCCTGTAGTTCGTAGGCTTCCGGATGAAACGGGGGCAGCTGCATGGATGCAGCGTTTTCGAACGGAAGGGTAAGCCCCCTATAAAGCTCACAGCAAAAGAACACTGAATTTTGAGTCTAGCCACACAGTTTTGCTCGTCAGGCCGCGCGGTTTAAGGTTTGTAGAGAAATAGGTAGATTTTCCCCGGACAGCATTGCGTGAAAACGGGGGTCCATCTACTTTTGTGCAGGGTTTGAGGTGGATGGGTTCGCCCCATCCAGGGGCTCAGCCAACGACCAAGCCCAAATTCACTCCAGAAGAATTAGTCCCGCGTTCGCGGGAATGGCGATAAGGGAGTCCAGTTTTTGACTCCAAGGCCAAGCTAGCTCTCTTCAATCTCAGCGCGGGTAATCGGCTTGGTCTGGCTAACCCACTGATCCAAAGATTTAATATCTTCGGGCGAGAGGGTGCCGGCGGCTTCTTTTAGGCGCAGGTTGTTGAGGATATAGCTGTAACGAGAGTTGTCGTAGTTGCGCTGGGCGTTGTATAAACGCTGTTGCGCCTGCAGCACATCGACAATATTGCGGGTGCCCACCTCGTAGCCCGCCTGGGTGGCTTCCTGGGCGCTTTGGTTAGAGGTTAAGGCTTGCTTCTGGGCTTTTACCTGGGCCACATCGGTCATCACCTGCAAGTGGGCCGAGCGGGCCGCTTGAATGGTGTCGCGCTGGGCTTTGTTTAACAGCTCTTGGGCCTGCATCCAGCCCTGGTAGGCCTGGCGTCGCTTGGCCGAGGTGCCACCACCGGAGTAGATGGGCACATCTAAATTGACCGCGTAAGTCGTGCCGTCAATGGTGCGGCTATCGGAGCTAAAGGAACTGCCCTGGGCGTAAATATCCGTATTGGCGTCGTTGTAGTGGGTGTAAGAAATTTGCCCGCTGATGGTGGGGTAGTGACCCGCCTTGGCGGCTTTGGCGCCCTGCTGAGCGGCGCTAGCTTGAGCTTTGGCCACTTTTAGCTTGTAGTTATTGCTCAGCGCAAATTCAACCCACTCGGCCCGGGCGGCCGGGGCGGGGTTAACCACAGGGAAGTTATTGGCCAGGGGCGAGATGGCATCGCTGGGTTTGCCGGTTAACACTTCTAGGGCCTCAAACTGAATGCCGACATTACCCTGGGCTTGCAGCGCGCGGGCGGTGGCGGAGTCGTGGGCGGCCTGGGCCTCGTGTACATCGGTAATGGCCGCTAGCCCCACCTCAAAACGCTGCCGAGTTTGCTCCAACTGGTGGGCAAACGCTTTTTGCTCGGCCTTAGAGGTGTTAAGGCTGTCGATCGCCTGTAGCACATTCAAATAGGCCTGTACCACGCGCACAATCAAGGATTGCTGGGCGGCGGCAAAGGTGTGCTCGGCCACATCGCCCTGGGCCTTGCCCTGCTGATAGCCGTACCAGGCGGCCATATTAAACAGCGGTTGGGTCAGGGTCGCGGTATAGGCTTCGCTTTCGCGTTCGATATTGGTGGTGGCGGAGGGGCCGCCAGTATACAGGGCACCAACTGAATCTTGCTCGGTTTTGGTAAAGCCGGCGCGGGCGCTGATATTGGGCAGCAGATTGGCGCGGCCGATATTGGTGGCCTCTTTACCCGCTAGAAAAGCCGCTTCATCGGCTTTAATTTGGTGGTCATTTTGCAGGGCCTGCATATACACCTCTTGCAGGGTGTCGGCTTGGCTACTCGCTGCCATAAGGCCGGTTAAACCGGCGAGCAAAGTGCGTTTCAACATAGGGTGTCGCTTCCTAGTGGGTTGGGGTTTGGGCAACAGGCCCGCCCCTGGGGCCAAGCAGCTGTTCCACGCTTGCCTATTAGACGAGGCAAGCCGCTAAAGTGCTGCTTAGCAAAGGGCTAATTTTAGCCACATAAAGCGGGACGGTCGACCAACTCGGGTTCAAACGCCGTGAAACTGCGGTTAATAATTGTTAATAAACTATTTATTGTTTCAGAGGTGCCCAGGACGCCGGGCTTGTGGTTGAGCTATTTGCGTAATTGTTGCCGCCACTGCTGGGGGCTAATCCCCTGCCAGCGCTTAAAGCTGCGGGTAAAGGCTGACAGTTCTGAATAACCCAGCACCGCCGCCACATCGATCAAGCGGTAGTGGGGCTCGGACAGGTAATCCAGGCTGAGTTGGTGGCGCACCTCGTCGATCAGCTCCTGAAAGCTGGTGCCCTCCTCGCGCAGGCGCCGCTGCAGGGTGCGCTTGCTGTAGCCAATGGCCCTGGCCACAGAATCGAGGCTGCAATTACAGCTGGGCAGCAGGATAAAAACAATGTGCTGTACCTGTTTTAGCAGCTCGTCCTGGTGGCGTTTTTCTAAATATTGGCGCAGTAAATTGGGCAGGGTGCGGGCGGATTCGGCAATTGGCTGTTGCAGTTGGCCAGGATCAAAGGCCAGCCCTAAAAAATCGTGGTTAAAACCTACTGGGCACTTGAAGTAGCGGCTGTAATTGCCGGCGTGATCGCAGCCATCGTGCTGTAAATAGGCCGCGCGCAGGCGCATTGGCTCGCCACAAAGAATACGCAGTAAATTGTAAATCAGTGCCAGCGCATGGTCTTGTAAGCCCTGGCTGCGGCCGATTGCCTCGTGATCGACATGCACGATAAGTTGGCTAATATCCCCCTGGCTGCGCAGCTCTAGGCGCACCATCTGCACATTAAACTGCAGGTGATTGGTCAGTATTTTCAGGGCTTCGCCGACGGTATCGCACTGGGTGGCCATAATGCCAATGGGGCCGTACACACCTACCGCCTGGCGCCTGGCCAGCTCCAGGCAAAAGGCCGGGCTCTTCAGCCGCTCCCGCGCCAGGTCCAACAGTTTTACATGGCGGTCAAAAGGGTGCAGATTGCCTTTTTCCAGGCGCAGGGTGCTGCCTTGTTCGGGGGGCGTTAACTCGGCCTCCCGAAACAGGGCGCGCGGGTCGCCACCGAGTTCGAT
>JAOXRV010000051.1 GCA_025800435.1 Cellvibrionaceae bacterium
GGCTTAGTGCGGTGGCTTGATCTTTGGGTATAAACAGCAGCAGGTGCCAATGGGGTGTGCCGTCTTGGTGGGGTTCTACCACTCGAAAGCCGTAGGGGTGCAAGCCCTGGCGGTGTAGTTTGGCGCGGGTGCGTTGCCATAGGGTATTAAAATAGGCCTGGGTATCGGCCGGGCTGGCCCCCGAGTATTTGGGGTTAGGGGCGCTGGTGGTGGATAGGCAGGCGTGATAGTGAGATGGGGCGGTAATGGTATAAAAAATACCCACATGGCCCCGGTCTTTGGCGATGGCTTCAATGCCCGCTAGGCGGGTCATTAGCTCGGCGCGGCGGTTGGCCAGGTTGGACATGCTTTTTTTGGCCAGCTCTAACAGGGTAAATTGCTCGCCCAGGTCGTTGGTGGCAATCAGCATGCTTAGGGTTTTGGTGTTGCGCTGCCACTGGGCCTGCTTGCGGCCCACGGTAAAGTTACTGGCGTAAACCCCTTTGCGCTTGTTTACCAAGCCAATCGTAATATGAACATGCTCAATAACTTGGTCTTGTAGGCGCCGAATCTGGCGCCGCCACCAATCGGCATCAAAACAGCGGGCAATAGCCGCCGCTGTTTCCTCCTCTGTGGCGCTTTTAGGCTTTTCCAGGGGGAAGGCAAGGCCGCAGCACTCAACTAGGTCAATAACCATCCGCACGGCCTGCTGGTGGCCTTTGGTTTTTACGGCGTCGGCAAATAGCTTCTGTACCGCTAGGAGTGATTCAGAGGCCATCTTGGCAAGCCTCGCCTAGGTAGCTATATTTCATACGCTCATCCAGCCATTGGTCTAGGTCTTTTTTCAGGTAGCGTACGGAGCGGCCAATTTCGATAAATGGCGGGGCAGGGGTGCGGTTATCCCGGTGGCCCTCCATCCGCGCCTGGCGTAGGTAGGAACGGCTCATGCCGATATAGTTGGCGGTTTGCTGTTCGGTTAATGCACGGGTGTTGCTGTAAGTTTGGTCTTGAATCATCTTTTGCCTCAAGGTCTCTGTAGTGACATTAAGGGGCAAGATGGCGTGGTAATACCGCGTTAATGCTTAGGGGTGAAATTTCACCGTGTGTCCGGGCTTAGCTGTGAATTTTCACAGCTTGTTTTTGGGCTGGTCGAGGTCGGGCGATATTGGTTAAATTGGTTTGGTGGTAAGTTAGCTAAGCTCTTGTAACTTTTTAAGGGCAAACTGGCCCCTTCCGGCAACGGCTTTGGATTTGTCGGCGGCAAAGGTGTTGGCCAGTTTTTGCCCAAGATCGCCTAAGTTCTCGATATCTTTAATCAGGAATTCAGCCGCTACGCGCCGAACGATAGATGAATTGTCGATGGCTGAGCTACTAAGTAGTTTCAGAAACAGCACGGTAACTTCAACCTTTCTTTCCCCTGTAATGGGTTTCACTTTGCCTTTGCAGTATCGAATGTCAGTCCATTCAAATCTTCGGCCTTCTAGCCAAACAACACGCTGTTCAAAAAGTTGGCGGTAGGCTTTTGCTCTAACAGATGGTTGTTGTGCGGTTTGGGCGATGTCGTAAAAATATTCGTCTAGCACTGGGATTCGGCCAATTTGGCTCATCATAAAGCTCATGGGGCCGGTGCTTGACGTTACGATTTTGTTCTTTAACTGGGCGCTAACCTCGGGGATTTGGATTATCTCAAACAGTGTGTGCCT
>JAOXRV010000067.1 GCA_025800435.1 Cellvibrionaceae bacterium
GGGCAATTTCGCGCAGAACCGAGGTGGCGTAGTTGCCCGGCCCCAATTGCAACTGTAAACCCAGATCCCGGCCCTGCCAGCGCCAGCTAAATGCCTCTGGGCTTAAGCACAGTGGGCGCCGCTCCTGGCTCAGGCCGCGGTGTTCCAACTGCTCGCACCAGGGCTGAAAATCCGCCACCTGGGCCTGCTCAATGGCCAGCGCCTGGCCACCGCTGGCCAGCCGCCCCCGGCCCCACATAGGCCCACTGGGCTGGCCGTCGATATCGCCGTCGATGGCGCTGCGCCAAGTGCCGGCCTGCACCCGAGCGGATACCACCCGGTTAAATAAAAACGAGCGCGCCGCCGACACCACAAACTGCTGCAGCTGGCGCCCGCGGGGACGCTTACCCTGCTCAAACCACGCCACCGCCGCGACTAAATTGGCGCCGTCTATGCCAAAGCGCTGCTCGCCAAAATAATTGGGCACCCCAGCGCCAATTTGGGCCAGCCGCGCCTCCCACTCGGCCTGCTCGCCATCGCAATCGCGCAGCCAAATCTCAAAGCGGTTATGGGCGTGATCCCCCCGGCGCAACTTGCGCGAACTGCGGCTGACCTCAAGCACCTGGCAGCCCTCAATATCCAGGCTCAGCCAATCGGGCTCGGCGCCCTTTGGTAAGTACACACTAAACCACTGCTGAGTAAGCGCGCGGCGATCTTTAAGCCCCGCGTAGCTAACATCCATATTCTGCACCCCGGCGGCCCTGGCAATTTGCTTGGCCACCCAGGCGGTATTGTTATTGCGCTTTTGCACGTACAAATACACATGCTCACCCTCACCACTGGGGGGCTCGGGCAACTGCTCAAACACCTTAAAATCTTCACACTCACGGCGAAAATCACCACCGTACTCGGGCTTGCCTAAAACATAGGCAAACTCTAATAAACTTAAATCAAACTGGTTCATTTTGTTTTAGATAAGCACCAAAATAATTTAGTAACTACCTACTTACCTCACTTATATAGGGTTCACCACAATATAGAGTCTTGGGGTGGGGACTTGCTTCTGGGGGCTTGGGAGCCAGGACCAATTCGCCCGGAGCGAATTTGGGCTTGGTCGCAGACTGAGGGCCTGGACGGCCCGAATCCATGGCGGACGAGAGCTACAGGAC
>JAOXRV010000071.1 GCA_025800435.1 Cellvibrionaceae bacterium
AGCTCGCGCTGAGTAGATGGATACTGCCCAGCGTCTCGCCTAAGAATAGATATGCGGCCAAGCCGCTGAAAATTGGTAAGCTGTAATAGATAATGGCGGGTGTCGTTGGCCCCAGCAATGCGATTGCATGGCCCCAAAGCACGAACGCCAGCAGTGATGCGGCGACTCCCACATAAGCAATAGCGGCGAGTATGGAAAGGTCGGCTTCATGGATCTGAAAGTGGGTGTTGCTGGCCTCCCATAGATAAAAGGGCAGCAGTAAAACCCAGCCAATGATAAAAGTAATGAGCTGAAAGGCCCATGCCCCAAGTGCTGCGGGTTTGCGCTTTACCATCACACTGTAGAGTGCAAAACAGATCGCCGCTGCCAGCATCCAGATATCGCCCTGAGCAAACTCGACACTCAGTAGTTGAGAGGGCTTTCCCTGTGTGACCAAATTGATCACCCCAATAATCACTAAGCTAACCCCGATCGCTTTGGGCCGAGTAATACGCTCATGCCAGTAAAAGCGGGCGAGCAAGATAACGAAGATCGGAAAGGTGATGGCGATTAACGAGAGGTTGATCGCGCTGGTGCTATGGCTGGCGATATAGATAAGGGTATTGAAGAGCGTTACACCGCACAGGGCGGTCAAGGTTAAGTAGCCAAGGTGAATGCGGATAGGCTGCCATGCGCGCAGCATTGGTTTAAGCGCAAAGGGCAGAAACACCAGAATAGCCAGCGTCCAGCGCCAGAATGCCAAGCTGATGGGCGGTACGCCATCGACTAAGCCGCGGGCGATAACGAAATTGCCAGACCAGATAATGGTGGCGGCCAGTGCACAGAAACCACCGATAAAAGCTGAGGAGCGCAGAGAAAAATTCATAGAGCAACTATAGACCAGCACGATAGATAAGCCCCTACCGACGGACGGGTCGGCAGAGGCTAGTATGCACTTCTAATTATGCAGCGAGGTGCTGCGCATGAAACCGCAGATGGTCTTCAATGAAGCTTGCGATAAAGTAGTAGCTATGGTCATAGCCTGCTTGGCGGCGCACTTCTAGCGGGTAACCTGTTTGTGC
>JAOXRV010000085.1 GCA_025800435.1 Cellvibrionaceae bacterium
TGAGCAGTATCTGGCGCATACCGGCCATACCGAAGCCCAGCCCAATCAGGCCCAGTGACTCGGCCTTGCTTAAGATTTCGCGGGCGCTGTCGCTGCGTAAGATAGCGGCTGCGTGGTTGGCATCCTCGGCGAGATGGGGCCGGTAAAAGGCCGCGAACTCGGGCAGGCGATTGGCCAGCTCAGAAGTGGTGAAAAAAGCGAAGTCGATGGCGCCGGTCTGCAGCAGCTGCAGCATTTGTGCTTCGTTCCCCAGTTGGCCAGAGGGAAACACGCTTAGCTGCATCTGGTTTTCGCTATTGTGCTTAAGCGCCGTGGCGAAATCCTGCGCGGTTTGGGTCCAGCGGTGTGGGGGTGGGGTGATCAAGCCCAGCCGCCACTGGTGTTGGGCCAGGGCTATATTAGGCAGCAAGCACAGCAGAATTAATAAGTTTCTGGGCGACATAGGGCTTTCTCCAGCAATTTTTTCAAGTTAATGATTTTGCCTGAGTAAGTCAATTATTTTCGAAATTAATGGGCTCCCGAAAACTGAGACCAAGTTTCGCGTTTGTTGATATTGCTAAATGTGTAAAAATAACCCGTATTTTTACCTGTTTGATTTTCGTTTCTCTTACATCCCCTCTGTCTGCGTTCACTAATTAAAAAATAATTTCGAAATATCTTGAATGTTGTTCAAAAAAGGTTCAGTATCCAATATATGCCGTACACATCCTATATCTATTTCGTGTTGGCATCGCTGAAGTTAGGCGCTTGTGCTT
>JAOXRV010000093.1 GCA_025800435.1 Cellvibrionaceae bacterium
CAATAAAAACGGCAGGTTTACATCGGCAAAACTCACTGCCCGATTGACCTGCCAAACTTCGGCAGCGGTCATTTTTTTATCCCCCGCCAGCTGATCATCCAGCAGTTGATTGCGATCGGCCCGGCCCCAACTTAAAGGCCACAAATCCGACGCTGCCCAGCCCCGCGCCGGGCGATTATTCCAGTTGGCGATATAACCTTGCTCTGGGTTTTCAACCGTGGGGTTTTCTTGGTAGCTGCGCAGCCCACGCCAATCCCAACGGCCACCCCCCGGCGCGGGAATGCGCGGGTCATGGCCGGCAGCACGCACCGGATAGCGCCCCGCATGGGTATAGGCAATATTGCCGGTCTTATCCATATAGTAAAAATTGATATTGGTGGCCACCTTGCCGACTTCGGCTTTGGCCTCTGCAATGGTTTTGCGCTTGGATAACTCCACCCAGGCCATGAGACTGGCCAGCTCCTTGCCCTCCCAGGCGCGCGCCCTCGCCACCGCCAAGCCCTGCTCGGGCTGGTGCATCAGCACCATTCCTTGTGCCGCCCGGCGCGCGGTAATGGTCAGCGGCTCTGCGCCTTTAACCTTTATGGTCTCTGACCAGCTTTTAAAATTTTTGTATTGCCCGTCGTGCCAATACTGCTCAGGGT
>JAOXRV010000096.1 GCA_025800435.1 Cellvibrionaceae bacterium
TGAGTATTTCCCAGTTGATATCCTTAAATACGCCAGACCAAAGCCGGCTTTTTATTGTTAAGCCAGTGTGTAAACAATGTGCCAACACGGTGCGGCGCTACTTGCTGCAGTGCCAAGGCGAAAATTATTAGCAGCCCGCCAATCAATGGCAAGCTAAGCCAAAGGGATTTGGCACGCGAATCGCTAGCTGCACTAAAAACCATAAAATACTACTAGATATTAAAGATATCAGCGCTTGGCCAACCCCTTCTAAGTCATTAGTGGTACGCCCACAAGGCTAGCGCTGAATGGCTCGATGATGCTCAGCTCCAATCTGGTCTAATGCACCAGCCGTATTTGAGCGAAACTTTTGAGCGAAACTAAGACATAACTCACAGGCCGCAACAGCCTGTGAGTATCTACCTTCAGTCTTCGCCGGCCTCGATATTATCGACATAACCGGAACCTCGGATTAAAAAGCCCTCGATACTCAGTAAGCGATTGCCCGGCTGGGCCTGTTCAAGATCGGCGGCCAAATCCCGCTCCACGCTATGCCACTGACCGTTTCTGAGCTCGGTGCCTAGACCAAACTGAATGTACTTACCGTCGCCGAGATCGCTTTTTTGCACCGGGGTGTAATAGAGATAGCGAAAACCCTGGCTGGTTTGCACAGCGATATAAACGGTGAAAAATTCACTGTATTTCATATCCCAACTCAAGCGAGTGTGGTCTTTATTTTGCCACCACTGGCCATTGTGGCGACGCAGACGGTAGCCGTTGGCAAGACCGTGGCCACTGAGCTTAATCACCCGCCCATCGCCATCGGGGTTGGCCACATTGCGCACACTATTGCCACCAGGGCTGGCATCATAAACATCCCAACCAAGGGTATTGCTGTCTTCGGCGTCTTCGTAGCTGAGGTAATTGCCAGCGGAGTTGGGGTCGCCAGGATCCGTGCCCTGCTCCAATTCGGCGCCATCGAGCAGGCCATCGTTATCGGCATCCGGGTCGAGCAAGTTAATGACACCATCGCCATCGATATCGTCGTTCCAGCGTTTGCCCCAATAATCTAGCTCATCGCCATCGCCTATTCCGTCACCATCGCTATCACCGACGCTCGGGTTGCTGCCATAGCGTTCGCGTTCGAGTTGATCTTCGATACCATCGGCATCGGTATCCAAGTCAGTGGGGAAATCATCCAGGCTGTGAATATCATCAATATAGAGGGAACCGCGCACCATAAAGCCCTGCACCGCCAACAGTTCTCGGTCTGGCTGGGCGCGCTTGAGGTCTTGCTCTAGATCTCGGGTGAAGGTTCGCCAAGCGCCACTTTTAGCATCGGCACCCAAACCAAATTGAATATACTCACCGCTGCCGAGCGTATCAGTGGCTTTGCTGGTGTAACTTAGATAGCGCAACCCGGCATCGGTCAGCACCGGTATATAAATCCAAAAGTCCTCGTTGCTGCGCATCGACCAACGCAGGCTTTTGTGG
>JAOXRV010000097.1 GCA_025800435.1 Cellvibrionaceae bacterium
CAGTTAATCTAGTCAAATCTACCCCAAACCCGTCAATTTTGGTCGGGTTTATGGAGTGGTTGGCCGGGTTGTTAGTTTTGACCCAACAAATTTGGCTACAGGTCAAGAGTATTTAGCCATGCACTACCACCCGCTCAATGAGCTTAAGCCAGTCGCCCCAGAGGTGTGGATAGTGGATGGCCCTTCGATTCGTTTTTACGGCATTCCCTTTCCCACTCGGACGACGGTCATCCGTTTGGCCGATGGCGGTTTGTGGCTGCATTCGCCGATAAAATTTTCTACCGAGTTGCTGGATAAGGTCCAAGCCCTGGGGCCGGTTAAACATTTAATTGCGCCCAACTGGCTGCATTATGCCTCCCTTGGGGATTGGGCCGCTGCCTGCCCCGAGGCCACCAGCTGGGCTGCCCCCGGGGTGCTTGAGCGGGCACAAAACCAGGGGTTTGCGCTGGCTGTTGACCATGAGTTTGGACCGGGTGTTGAGGTAAGTTGGGCAGATGAGGTCTATTGGCATCTTGTTGGGGGCAGTGCCACCCACCGGGAGGTCGTGTTTTTTCATCCGCAGACGCGTACCCTGGTGCTTACGGATTTAATCGAGAACTTCGAGTATAAAAAAATGCCCTGGTGGTTGTGGCCGCTGCTAAAAATAGCCGGTAATACCCACCCGGATGGCAAGATGCCGAGGGATTTAGCGGCCACTTTTAACGCCGGCCGGGCCGAGCTCAAAGCCGCCGTTGAGCTGATGCTAAGCTGGGCGCCCGAGGCAATTATTATTGCCCATGGCCGCTGTTATGAGTGCGATGGGGTGGGGCAGTTGCGGCGGGCCTTTCGGGCACTGCTCGACTAGCGGATTTACTCAATTAACAGGGTGGTATGCAAACTTGCCTATTCATAATCCCGGGGTTTTTAATAAGTAGGTCGCCAGCGCCAGCACTACTTGCTCTAAGCCATCTGTACTCGGTAGCGGCATCGGTTTCAGTTTGTTTGATCAGTTGTTACGTGTTAGGGGCGAGGTTTACCCGTACAGTCTTTTTGGAACGGTTATACCGGGCTGCTTATGGAGTCTATGTCAGCGACTTAGGGAGATGTCGATTGGTTTTTTTAGATGATGAGTATGTGTCGGAATCGTTTAATGATTTGGATCTTAAGGGTGCCGAGGTCAGTGCAAAACAATTTGATAGCTGTGTCTTTACCCAGTGCAACTTTAGCGAGGTAAAGCTTAATCGCACAAGCTTTGTCGACTGTGAATTTACTAACTTCAATTTAAGTTTGTTAAAAATCAATTATGGCAAGTTTGTCGATGTTCAGTTTCGCTGTTCTAGGTTGATTGGTATCGATTGGACAAAAGTGGCCTGGCCAAATCTGGCTTTGAATGCGCCGCTTAGCTTTATGGATTGTAATCTTAGCGATGGATCGTTTTTCGGTTTATCGCTATTGGGCTTGGTGATGCATGAGTGCAAAGCACACAATGCTGATTTTAGAGAGGGTAATTTTAGCCATGCTGATTTTCGCAATACCGATTTTAGCGACAG
>JAOXRV010000119.1 GCA_025800435.1 Cellvibrionaceae bacterium
GCAATTTTTAGCTCGATAGTGCGCAGCGACAGCTCGGTCTGGCGCGCATCCATCTTCGCTAAAATAGTCTGCTGATCAACCCGCTGGCCGCTGCTGATGGGCAGCTCCACAATCCAGCCCGGTACCCGGCTGCCGATAGAGACGATATTACTGGCAATATGGGCATCGTCCAGGTAGACCGTATAGCTGCGCTTGTAGACCCACTGTGCGCTAAACACCAGGGCGATTAAGCCCAGGCCGATAAAAAGCAGGCGTTTGCGATTACTGGGTTTAGAGGGGGAGGAGTCGTTCATTGGGAATTCCGCTGCATAATTAGGTTGCGCATAATGTGATCTAGGCCCTGGCCCAGTTGTAGCCGCTGCATTTGGCTGAGGCCGGCGAACATATCCGCCAGCAGTTGTTCGGAAACTTCATCCATGGCCGGGCACAGGGCCTCGCCGCGATCGGTCAGAAAAACCCGGCGCATGCGACCGTCTTTGGGGTCGGGCCGGCGCTTAATCAGATCGGTGCTTTCCATCTTATCGATCAATACCCCAAGGGGGGCTTTTTCCATGCCCATGCTTTCGGCCAGTTCGGTCTGGGTTTGACCGTTTTGGCGTAAAAGCCGAAGTAAAATCCGGCCCTGGGCCTGGCTCACCGGTAGATTCATGGCTTTTACCCGGCGCATAAACTCGGCTGTCGCCAGGCGCGCGATATCGCTTAAGGCCCAGGCGATATCTTTGTCGCCATCGTCGGCATCGATCAAATGGTTGCTTTGCATTAGCTCTTCCCTGAGAGGGTTTGAAATATGGTAACATATGTTACTAGTTTTTACTGGAAAGTCTTTGTCTGTTTCGGCCGATTTGCGCGGCTTGGGCTATGGCATTGGGCTTTTTGGTCAGTTGCGCGCTGGCTTTGGCGGCCTATAATTTTGGCCAATTGAAAACAATCGCATAAAAAAGACTGGAGTTAATAATGAGCGCCGATGTGAAGATTGAACAGCAGGGCCGCAGCTTACATATTGTGATGAGCCGTCCCGAGCGTAAAAACGCGCTGACAATGGCCATGTACACCACTATGGCCGAGGCGATTGAAGCGGCTGAGGCCAATGATGAGATTCGCAATGTGGTGATTCGCGGCGAACAAGGCTGTTTTACCAGCGGCAACGACCTGCAAGATTTTATGGAAAACCCGCCCCAGGGCAACGACAGCCCGGTAGCCAACTTTATGCGCGCCCTGTACAACATGAAGAAACCCGCGATAGCGGCAGTGCAGGGGGATGCGGTGGGCATTGGCACCACCTTGTTATTGCACTGTGATCTGGTTTACGCCGCTGAATCGGCCAAGCTGCAAATGCCTTTTGTGAATTTGGGCCTGTGCCCCGAATACGCCTCCAGCTATGTATTGCCCCGTATCTGTGGCCATGTAAAAGCCGCCGAGCTGCTGATGTTTGGCGAGCCCTTTGACGGCGCCACGGCGGTGCAGTGCGGTATCGTCAACCAGGTGGTGGCCGACGATGAGCTGCTGGCGCTGGTGAGCGCCCGCGCCGAAAAACTGGCTGCCCAGCCACCGGCCGCTATTCGCGCCACTAAACAACTGCTGCGCAA
This sequence comes from Cellvibrionaceae bacterium, assembly GCA_025800435.1. Lineage (GTDB taxonomy): Bacteria > Pseudomonadota > Gammaproteobacteria > Pseudomonadales > Cellvibrionaceae > Pseudoteredinibacter. Next base: position 1,587 of record JAOXRV010000119.1, read on the forward strand.
CCCCCGTCGCCAAGAGGGTGCCGATGTTATGGACGAGGAGATGGTGCTGTTTAGCCAGGGCTTGGCGGGGGCTGAGTTTATGGAGGCGGTAACTGCCTTCTTTGAAAAGCGCAAACCGGATTTTTCTAGTTTTAATTAATTTGAACATAGGGTGGCTTCGATTCCGAGCCTTGTGGTGGGGGAGGGGTTCTGGGGGACGCATAAACCCGTCCATGGGGCTCTCGTCCGGCATCCCTGCCTCCCAAGCCCCCAGAACCCCTCCCCCACCACAAGACTCTATAGCGGAGCATGCTTTAAGAGTGTGCGGGTAAGTAGTGGGGTCTCATCAAACAGCGAGAGCCCCCCGTTTTTATGGCTTAGGCCGCCAGCAGGCGGTCGTAGCGTTTGGATAGAATATCGTAAAATTTCTCGCGCTGACTGGCCACTTCTTGTTTGAGGGCCACTATCTTTTCTTCTTTGATATCCCGCCGGCCCACATAGACCTCTTTGCGAAAGTGGGCAATCTTGGCCCCGTATAGGCGCAGGCTTTTTTCCATTAGCTTCTCGCCCAGCATCAGCAGCTTGGTTTCCGCATCGGCCAGCTTTTTAAACTCCCGAATCAGGTCGCTGTTCACCTGGGTTAGCTCTTCGCGTCGGCCCTGGGGCCATTGGTCCGCAAAGCGGTAGGATTCGATCACCAGGGCCGAGTATTTGGCAAAGATATGATTTACCTGGCCGACATCGGCAGAGACGGATTCGAGCAGCTCCAGGCGGCGGTCTCCGCTCTCGGATTTATCGCCCAGTACATCTCTTTGTCGCATCACCATCCAGGTGCTGAGCCCTGCAATAATGGCGCCCAGGGCGATATTGATAGAGGTTTCTAGCATTGGCCAGTATTCAAGTGTTTCCATAGCAAACTCGGTATCAGTACAACTCAGTGTCGAACAGTTGACACAAAGGGTTCTTTGCCTATGGATAAAGCATAAGGCGTGCCAGAATGTTTGGTAACAAAGCCCAGCATAGCGGGCCCTACTGTTCCACCTATGTCATCCCCGTGGAAACGCACTGCTGTCCGGGGAAAATTATGATCAGG
>JAOXRV010000133.1 GCA_025800435.1 Cellvibrionaceae bacterium
CCGTATTGGGTGTTGCGCTACTCAACATCAATCAAAATCACTCGTTTGTCGAGTCTGTGGTTTACGGCTTTGGTGCCGCGGCTGGCTTTTCTTTAGTACTGATCCTGTTTTCCGCCATGCGCGAACGCCTTGCCGTCGCCGATGTTCCCGCACCGTTTAAGGGCGCTTCCATCGCCATGATCACCGCGGGGCTGATGTCACTGGCCTTTTTGGGCTTTACCGGGTTGGTTAAAATCTGATGACCATTCTGTTTGCCCTGATTGCCATTGGTGTATTGGCAGCGCTATTTGGCCTGCTGCTCGGCTATGCCGCCATTCGCTTTAAAGTAGAAAGCGACCCTTTGGTCGATCAAATTGACGAAATACTTCCACAAACTCAGTGCGGCCAGTGTGGCTACCCGGGTTGTAAACCCTATGCCGAAGCCATTGCCAATGGCGATGACATCAATAAGTGTCCGCCCGGTGGCGACGCGACGATTAAAAAGTTAGCAGACTTAATGGGAGTCGAGCCCAAGCCCTTGGACGGCGCTCACGAAGAAGAACCGATTAAAAAAGTCGCCTTTATCAGGGAAGCTGAGTGTATCGGTTGTACAAAGTGCATTCAGGCTTGCCCGGTTGACGCCATTAGCGGAGCAGCAAAACAAATGC
>JAOXRV010000147.1 GCA_025800435.1 Cellvibrionaceae bacterium
AACTCGATGATGCTCAGCGGGATCCTAAAGCGTACAGTGGCAAGGCGCGCTGCGCAGTGAATGCCGGCCGCCTTTACAAGCAACCGGGGGCTGCAGATGCGGGCTTTAGGGCCTGCGTCGTTTTATTCGAACGGATAAAAAAAACCCGTTGCCGCAATGCAGCAACGGGTTTTTAGAGGCCGCTTAGATTTACTTCTTACGCGCTACCCGACGCTTGGCAGGTGCCTTGCGCGCCTTGGCTTTCGCCTTGGGTTTAGCTTTGGCTTTTTTCACCTTGGCTTTGGCTGCTGCTTTTTTAGCAGCGGCGCGGGCCTTGGCGGCGGCTTTTTTCTCCGCAGCTTTAGCTTTGGCCGCAGCTTTGCGCTCTGCGATACGAGCTTTAGCGGCGGCTTTTTTCTCTGCGGCCTTAGCTTTGGCAGCGGCTTTTTTAGCGGCGGCGGCGGCTTTGGCTTTTTCTTTCTTCTCTGCGGCTTTCAGCTTGGCAGCAACCTTAGTTGTGGCGGCTTTAACCTTTTTGTTGTCAGCGGCTTTGCGCTTGGCTTCCCACTTGGCCTTAAAGGTTTTCATGGCTTTAGCCAGGTCGGCCTCGGCTTTAGCGGCTAACTTGGCCTTTAAATCATCCACTTTAGCCTGGGCAGCCGCTTTGGCAGCCTTGGCGGCGTCGGCTTTCTTGGCGGTAGCTAAGTTTTGCTTAGCAGTGGTGACTTTGGCGCGCAGCGCTTTGGCCTTATCGGCGGCCTTGCTGACGGCGTTGGCAGCGGCCTTAGCAGAGCGTTTGTCGGCAGCTTTTTTGGATTTACTCGCTTTTTTCTTTGCGGCCGCTGCCTTTTTACGGGCCGCTGCTACGGTTTTGGCCTGGGCGGCCAAGTCTTTTAATAGTTTATCTAAAGCAGTTTGCGCCCGTGCAGTCGCTGGCGATACCGCCACCTTTGCTTTGGCTGCGGCAGGTTTACGCGTTGCCACTTTACGTTTTACGGTACGTTTTACAGTTTTCTTTGCAGTTTTCTTTGCAACTTTGGCCATAAGGTTTCTCCTCGATCTGAAGCCAGTCCACTAGCACTTAGAACAATAGCACAAAATTTCAACAGCCCAAGGGCTAAAGTGGATATTATGTAAAAATAATTACCTTTGCACCTTTTTACGGGACTTTTTTTACAAAAGCCCCCAATATCTTCTTTTTTTAAAAAAATTTTGGCCTTGCAAGCCGGTTTTAGGGCTGAAAAAAGTTTGTTTGCTAAAATCGGCATGGATCGAGACCACAGTTTTTCTAAAACGTGCCGAGCGCGGGGAAAAGTTTGAGGCCAATTGTGCGTGCAATGACGACAAAAATACGATGCCGGGCAATTTTTTAGAAATTTCCCCGGCGGTGGCCTGAAGATAAAGCACTCGCCAGCCAATTATCTTGAACGCTGGCGAGCGAGACTCAATCGGCCAGTAAACCTCGACTGATGTCGGCCAGTAACTCAATATGGTCGGCATTGCTATTGAGACAGGGGATATAGCGAAACTCGCCGCCCCCGGCGTGTTGAAACTCCTCTTTAACTTCGCCGCTGATTTCTTCCAGTGTTTCCAGGCAATCGGCGGCAAAGGCCGGGCAGATAACATCCATTGAAGCCAGCCCCTGCTTGCCCCACTGCTCAACCAACTCGACCGTGTAGGGTTTAAGCCACTCGGCCTTGCCCAAACGGGACTGAAAGCTAATGGCCCATTGTTCATCGTCCAATTGCAGTTCGGCCGCCACATTTTTTGCCGTGGCCATACAGTGCTGGTAATAGGGGTCTCCCAGGTCGACACAGCGTTTGGGAATACCGTGGAAAGACATTAACAAGCGCTCCGCCTGGCCCTGTTCAGCCCAGTGGGCACGCACGGAAGCGGCCAGCGCTTTGATATAAGCGGGGCGCTGATAATAGGATTTACACACCCGGGTATCGGCAATCTCGCGACTGGCCAGTTGAATCTTGGCCAGCTGGTCGTATACCACCGCGGTGGTGGTGGCCGAATACTGAGGATAGAGGGGAATAATACCGATGCGCTCTATACCCTGGGCCTGCAGCTGCGCAATCACACTGGGCAGCGAGGGCTGGCCGTAGCTCATGGCGTAGTGCACGCTGGTATCGGCAAAACTGGTTTGGGCCTGTAAGTGTTGCTGCAAATCGGCGGTTTGCTGCTCGGTAATCGCGCGCAGAGGGGAGCCTTGCTCGGTCCAAATAGTTTTGTAAGCTTCGGCCACCGCTCTGGGACGAGTGGTGAGGATAAAACCATACAAGATAGGGAGCCATATCGGGCGTGGTATTTCGACTACCCGCGGATCGCTCAGAAATTCTCGCAAGAACGCTCTTACCGCAGCTGGGTCGGGCCGCTCAGGGGTGCCCAGGTTTACCAATACAATGGCTTTTGTGTGAGACATAACTGTTTCGCTAGCTATTTGGGAGGGACGCCCATACTACCGAAAAAGCCTCGTGCTGTTAAGGCGACTGCGCAAAAGCCGGGGCGCAGCGGTGGGGCCGATCAATAAAATAAATTGCCTCGCCCTGCCACAGAATATCGGCGCCAAACACCTGTCGATCCAGGCCCGGGGTATCTATACTGCATTGCATTTGATACAGCTGGGCGGGCTTATTATCGCCCCAGGGAATGCGGTAATAATTGCCGGCGCGGCTGCGCGTCCACAAGTTGCCCACCAGGGCGGCCTTATCGATGGCGATGGCCTCGCTCAGCTTTAGCAGCAGCTGTGCTTGCCCACTGCTGACGCTCACCTCAGCGCTATTCATAGAGCCTTCGTTTGCCTTGACTAGGCTGATGGCGCCGCGATCGGTATTGTAGCGATCCATCAGTGACAGTGCGGGTAACATATAGCTTGGGGTGTGTGCCTTAATCGCTAGATAGCCTCCATCGGCCAGTGCCAACATCCACACGGCTTCTGGGTAGGTCCAGCGCAACAGGGGGATACCCCAGGTAGAGAGCTGCTCGATACGCACCACCAACAGTGCGCACTCAACATAGTCGGCGGCCAATGGCGAGCGGACAAACTGAAATTGGGCACCAGCTAATTGCTCGGCGCGCTGACGGGGAAGCGCCCCCTTCAGTAATAGGCCGTTGGACTCCAGGCCTCGAAAAGCGTAATTGGACATTATTATTCTGCTGAAACTGATGAAAAACGCGATGGGTATAAGGATAAAAAAAACCGGCGCGCTGCGCCGGTTTTTTTGCACCATAGCCTGCTTAGGCCAGCGCTTCAAACACCTTGGCTTTGATGTCGTCCATCGAGCCCACACCGGGTACATTGGTGTATACCGTGTCGACCTTACCTGTCTCTGCCAAGTTCTGGTAGAAGTCGACCAGCGGCTTGGTTTGATCGTGGTAGACGGCCAGGCGCTTGCGCACAGTGCCTTCTTCATCGTCTGGTCGCTGCAACAGCGGCTCGCCCGTTACATCGTCAAGGCCTTCGTTCTTGGGTGGGTTATAAACCAAATGGTATACGCGGCCAGAGGCTTCATGCACCCGGCGACCGCCCAGGCGCGAAACAATCTCTTCGTCGTCCACATCGATTTCAACCACATGGTCGATGGCCACACCCGATTCCAGCAGGGCTTCAGCCTGGGGAATGGTGCGCGGGAAACCGTCAAACAAAAAGCCGTTTACACAGTCATCCTGGGCGATACGCTCTTTGACCAGGGCAATAATAATATCGTCAGACACCAGGCCGCCGCTGGCCATAATGTCTTTTACCTTGAGGCCCAGCTCAGTGCCGGCCTTTACCGCGGCGCGCAGCATATCGCCAGTGGAAATCTGGGGGATGCTGTATTTTTCCATAATAAACTGGGCCTGGGTGCCCTTACCTGCGCCTGGGGCACCTAATAATATAACTCGCATTAGGGAGTCTCCTAATTATCTAAAAGCTTTAAAAATCTCGTCTGGCCGGGTCAGTCCTACGCTGCGGGAACTGTTGTGAGTGGGCTCGTAAGGGCCGATACCATACACTTAGGCCGTACTAATCACAAGGGCAAGCGTCCTCAACAGAACCGCTATAGTAGGAGCTTGCCCAGGCCCCGATAATTGGACATTGGTCGAAACTTGCACATCAACAGCTGCTGCGCCCGCGTTTGGCAATTCAAGGAGATTTGCTGCGCTGCTTGGCGCTCTGCCAATACGCCTCTAATTGAGCCAGCTGGTGCTGTTCCCAAGGCTTGCCCGATGCCGCTACCTGGGCCTCGACCTGCTCAAATCGCTTCTCAAACTTTTGATTGGCATGGCGCAGTACTGTCTCGGCATCGAGTTTAAGGTGGCGACAAAGATTCACCAGACAAAACAGATTGTCCCCCAGCTCATCGGCAATGGCTGCCTTATCAGTGCCGGCCAGGGCCTGCTGTAGTTCGGCCCGCTCTTCCTCTAGCTTGGCCAGCACCCCGTCTATATCCGGCCAATCAAAGCCGACATTGGCGGCGCGCTTGCTAAGCTTTTGCGCCCGGCTCAGGCTCGGCAGCGCCAGCGGTATATCCGCCAGCACCGAGGCGTGGCCCTTGGCCTTGCGCTCTTCGGCCTTGATCGCCTCCCAGTTGGCCTTTACCGCCGCTTCATCGCGCTGATCTGGCTCGGCAAACACATGGGGATGGCGGTGAATCAATTTACTGCTGATGGCCTCGACCACATCGGCAAAGTTAAAGCGGCCCTCTTCCTGGGCCAACTGGCAGTAGAACACCACCTGAAATAGCAAATCGCCCAGCTCTTCGCGCAGGTGGTCGTAATTGCCCTGCTCGATGGTATCGGCCACTTCGTAGGCCTCTTCTAGAGTAGAGGGC
>JAOXRV010000163.1 GCA_025800435.1 Cellvibrionaceae bacterium
CCTTTTATAGTATCTACAATACACCGTTGCAACATAGCATAATTGGCCCCTGGGCGTCTCAGCAAACCGACCCATTTTTGCGCCTTTACACACTTTGGCGGGCAGCTTGGGTTTTTGCCTGCGCCAGCTGATCGAAAAACACCCAGTCTCGCAATTTAAACGGTGCCCTAGCCCGCTCTGATCCCGATCAAGAACAGGGCCAGCAAGCAGTTGCCTTGCTTGTAAATCAGCCAAGCGGATTATATATTGAGTAAAATAATCTACGGGAGCCATCGTAATGAAGCATATCCTGGTCATAGCCGACCGCCAGGGCGGTAAAAACTCAGCCTTAAAACGTGCCCTAGAGCTGCAGGCCCGCACCCAAGCCAAAATTACCCTGCTGGGCTTTACCTATGTGGATATCAAAAACCCCGACGACCTAGCCGCCGCCAAGCTGAGCCGCAGCAAGCTGGAAAAACTTAGCCTGCAACAGCGCAAGCGCGAGTTAAATGGCCTACTTGAGGGCTATGGGGTAGATGGCAAACAAGTGAAGCTGCAGGTCGCCTGGAGCAAAGATATTAGCATTGCCATTTGCCAATACTGCCAAAGCCACCCGGTTGACCTGGTGATTAAATCCGGCAACCGCAGCGAGACCTGGCTCTACACCTCCACCGACTGGCAGCTGTTCCGAGATTGCAGTGCGCCGGTAATGATTACCGCCGGTAAAAGCTGGAAGAAAAAGTCGCGGATTTTGGCCTCGGTGGATTTCGACACCAAATCCAAGGCCAAGCGCGAGCTAAACAACCAGTTGGTGGCCGAGGCCAAGCGCCTGGCCGCCAGCCTAGATGACGCAGTGCACCTGGTATTTGCCCTTAGGGTACCCCAGGTACTGGCGGATATGGATTTAATTGACCCGCGCAAATTTGTCGCTGACAAGCGCAAAAAGCTCAAACCCAAGATCGAAAAGTTCTGCGCCAAGCACGAATTGGACCCGGCCAATGTACACATCAAAGTTGGCAAGGCGGCCAAGGTAGTGCCGAGCATTGCCAACAAGGTTAAAGCCGATG
>JAOXRV010000165.1 GCA_025800435.1 Cellvibrionaceae bacterium
TATCTTCGCTTAAATTAAAATCCATCAATGCCGCATTTTGGCGCATATGGCTAACCCGCAGGGCATTTTCGCGCAGGGTTTTTGAAGGGATGGTGCCGCGGTGTACACAGGCGCCGCCAAATAAATTATCGCGCTCGATCAGGGCTACTCGCTGCCCGGCTTTGGCCGCCTGCACAGAGGCTTTTTGGCCGGCCGGTCCACTGCCGATAACCACAACATCATAATCGTAATTCGCACTCATGAAGACATGACCTCCATACTGGCCTTAACTTGATCAGACAGCCCTAATAAATCTTCAATCTCATCGGCGTACAGATTTAAATCACCGAGCACATCAATTTCCACCAACTGCTGCCGAGATAGCTCCTCGGGTTTTAGCATATGGGTGGCAAAGGCGACGGCGGCCAGGGTGTTGGCGATTTGGCCCTGGGCATTGGGGGCAGACTTGTAATCGTAAAAATACTGCACCACTTCATGGATCAGCTGGGGCATCTCCCAGGTATCCAATACTTGAATGGCCACTTTTTGGTGATAGTTTTCCTCAACTTTCAGGACCTCCTCAGGGTCCACCTTAAGGCCTTTTTGCTGGGATAAGTCGAGTATAGTCTGCACGGTAACCGGGCGGCCTATGGAGTGCAGCAGGGCACACAAGAAGCTCGTTTCTACATTGCGCCGGCAGCGGCGCGAGATTTCTTTGGCCCACAGGGCCGAGGCCAGGGCGTGTTGCCAGATATAGCCAATATGCTGCTCATAACCTGGGGTGTGAAACATTTTGGTACCGATCGAGGCGGCCACGGCTATTTCACTGATTAAGCCCATGCCCAAGCGGGCGATGGCCTGCTGCAGTGACACGATAGAGGCATTGGGGCTGTAGGCGGCGGAGTTGGCAATGCGGATCACGTGGCCGGCTAGGGACTGGTCGCCGGTAATTAACTGTGCCATTTGGTTGGCGTCAGAATCTGGGTTCTGGGCCAGGGTTACAGCCTTGTTGGCCACTTCAGGCAGCAATGGTACTTCAATATTATTATCCCGGATCATTGCTTCGAGTGATGGCAGCAGAATCTGAGTTTTTACATCCATTTGGGTAACCTGTATTGGATTTAAGCGGTGGCTGGGCATCAGTGTTAACTCTACCTAAGTGTAGTCTAGTCCCGAGAAAAGACAGTTTTCGTAATTCGAGTTTTTTCCAGGCTAAATCAATATTCAAGGTAGTTATCGGCTATTTCATCCGCGACTTAAGCCGACAAGAGGGATATTTTTGCTTGCGGGCTAACGGCCTAGCTGGAGCAGCTCAGGCAGATGCCCTTGTCCTGGGTAGCCGGTGGCTGGGCCCAGGCTGACCACTCTGGGCGCGCCTTGAACGGTTGGCGGGTACATGCGTACAGCTGTGCCAGGGGCTGGTAATCCCCCTGTTGGGCGGCCTCGATGACCTGCTGTAGCAGGTGGGTGCGGGGGAGGTAAATAGGGTTGGCGCTATCCATCTGCTCGGCACAAAGATCCCTGTCTTGGCCTTGGGTACGGCCTTGGTAGGCCTCTCGCCAGGCCTGAAAGCCACTTTGTTGGGCAATGGCTGCCAGCGCCTTGGGCCACTGGCCGCTGCGCTGATAGTGGCTGAGCTGGCGAAAGCTGTGGTGAAAATCGGCCTTGGCGGCGGCCAGTAAATCCAGCCAAGCCTGGCCCAGTTCGGCATCTTCGGGTTCCAGCCCCATTAAGCCCAGGCGGCGGTTAAGGCAGCCTTGATAGGTCTCAATCAACTTGGGCTGGTAGGCAATCAGTGCTTGTTGCAGCTGTTCTCGGTTCAACAGTGGCGACAGGGCGTGGGCCAGGGCGTTGAGATTCCAGAGACCGATGGCGGGTTGCTGCTCAAAGCTGTAGCGGCCCTGGGTATCGGAGTGGTTGCAGACAAAATCTGCCTGGTAATCGTCTAAAAATGCGTAGGGGCCAAAGTCAAAACTGTCCCCAATAATCGACATATTGTCGGTATTCATCACCCCGTGATTAAAGCCGTAGGCCTGCCAGCGGCCGATGGTGTCGGCTGTGTTGACTACCGCCAGTTGCAATAGTGCGGCGTAGGGGTCGCCCTCGGGCTTGGGGCAGTAACGTTCAATACAGTAATCGGCCAGCTGGCGCAGTTCGGGGTAGCGGCGCTGGTAGAAAAACTCCTCGAAGGAGCCAAAGCGAATATGACTGCGCGCGGTGCGCACAATGGTGGCACAGGTCTCGACCTGTTCGCGCATGACGGTATCGTCGCTGGCCACTAGGCATAGGGCACGGCTGCTGGCAATGCCGAGGGCGTTAAGGCTCTCGCCGATCAAGTATTCGCGAATACTGGAGCGCAGCACTGCGCGGCCGTCACCAAAGCGTGAGTAGGGCGTGCGCCCGGCACCTTTGAGGTGCAAATCCCACAGCTGGCCGTCGCCATCACGCCACTCCCCCAGCAACAGCCCGCGGCCGTCGCCAAGCTCCGGGTTAAATACGCCGAATTGGTGACCGGAATACTTCATCGCAATGGGGCTTGGGCCCAACAGTTGCTGGCCACTGGCCCAGCCGAGTAATTGCTGTGGTTCGGCCACCAGGGCCTGGGCGTCGATATCCTCGGCCAGGGCGTGGTTAATATGCACCAGCCGCGCACTGCCCAAGGCCGTTGGTTTTAGCGGACGACCAAACTCTGGGCCCAACTGGGCAAAGTGTTGCTGCAGGGATTCAAACATGGCCACCAAGGTAATCCAATAGTGGCCGCATTAACATGGCTTTTGCACTACTTATCAGTCCGGTAGGCGAAACACGATGGGCAGGGTGAAGTTAAATTCCTGCTCGGGCATAGTGGCGGGCATTGGCGGGAAGGGGGTTGCCTTGTTAATGGCCGATTTGGCGGCCTTGTTTAAAATGGGGTAGTTAGAGGGGCTGGTAATATCCAGCGCGCGAACCTGGCCACTGCGGTCAATAATTAGCTCCAGTCGTACACTGCCTTGCTGGTTGCGGGCAATGGCGCGCTTGGGGTATTTCACATGGCGGTAGACCCACTTTACCAACTTGCTGTGGTACAGCTGGCGGTTTAGCAGGGCCTCGGCGGTCAATTCGGCCTCGGCCTCTTCGACATCTTCAAACTCTGTTTCCAGTGTATCCGCATTCAGTATCGCGGGTTCTAAACTGGCGAGCTCTGGGACGGGCTCGGCTGGTAGCTCTTGCTCGGTGCTATTGCTCAGTTGTGGGGCGGCCGCTTGTACCAGGGGCAGGGGGCTAACTACGGGCACGGCAATTTGTGGCGCCTCGGTGGCGGTGGCTTGTGGCGCCTCGGTAGCGGGGGCTTGTGGCACCTCGGTGGCGGGGGCCGCTGCGGTCGGCTTTAGCACCGGGGTATTATTGTTTGTTTTGGCGCGGGTGGGGGTTGGGCTTACCCGCGCCGCCGCCATTTGCTGCAGCCGCTCTGGGCTTGGGGTGGTCGCGCTGTAGCGGCTGTGAATGGCTTCGTCAATATCGCCCGAGACCAGCAGCTGGGCTTTAAAGCTACTGGATAAGGGCACTTGGCCCAGCCAGCTGCGCAGCAGGGTCTGGAAAAAGCCCGCTTGTTCAATTTTGCCCAGCGCCTGGCCGTTGAGTTGCAGATAGGTGTGGCCATCGGCACGGCGGTGTACCTGCAGCTGGTCACCCGAGTATAAACTGCGCTTGATCAGCTTAGAAAATTTCACCATTGCTTCGGCCTGGGCGGCCAGGGTGTCGGCGCTATTGTTAATGGCCATGCTCTCAATCCACAACTTGGCCAAACTGCGTGAAAACAGGCGCCGGGCGGTAATGCGCATTTCCATTTTTTGGGGGCCGCTGGCGCTGAGTATGGCCTCGGCATCGCCGCTGCTTTGCTCTAGGTAGAGCCCAGCCAAAAAGCGCTCTTTGCCGAGCTTGCTGTAGCTGGCAACCCCATTGAGCATTTGGTCGGCCAAAGATGGGCCGCTATAAAGTAATGCTAGGCCCAATCCCAGGCCGAAAAAACGATTAAAGCTGGTCACAATAAACCCTATTATTGTTTTGGCAACGCAAATGGCGCCAGTGCCCTTAGACGACAGACTGTACCTTTTTTTGGCAGGTATTCAAGGCTTTAAGCAATTGGCTTTAGGGATTTGAGAGGTTGGCTGCAAACTCGGTTGCGGCCCGAGGCTTTGGCACGGTACATGGCTTGGTCGGCGGCGTTCACCAAGTCTTCAAATTGCTCCGCCGGCAGCTCGCTGCTGGCGATACCAAAACTGGCCGAGATTGCGTGCCTAGGGTTTTTTAGGCCGGCACCTGGCAGGGGTAGGCGCTCGATATTGCGACGTATGCGCTCGGCCACCGTGCGCGCCTCGTTGAGGTTGGTCTCGGGCAGCAGCATTAGAAACTCCTCGCCGCCAATGCGCCCGACAATATCTGCCGGGCGCGAGGTGTTGCTGCAGGTTTCGGCAATATCTTGCAGTAAACGGTCGCCGGCGCTGTGGCCATAGTTATCATTGATGGCCTTAAAGTGATCCACATCGAGCAAAATAAGCGAAAAGGCGCCGCCGTCCGTTTGGCTGCGACTTAGATAGCGCTGGCCCAATTGAAATAAATAGCGCCGGTTGTAGATCGAGGTTAGGTAATCCTGATTCACCACTTGTTGTAGTTTTTGCTTGAGGTGGCGCTCGCGAATAAACGCCAGGCCCAACACCAGTGCGGCAAATACCACCATCACAAAGGAGACCTGTTGGCGCAAATGGGTATCGTCAGGGCGCTGGGGCAGGATTTTTACGGGGTGGCTGCCGGCCTGCGACTGATTGGGATAGGGGATATATTGCTGTTGAACAGCAATAGCCGGGGGTGGCGCCAACCGAGGGGCACCGTCACTTGGCTGATTACTGTATGACACAAGCTGGCCATAGAGTGCAGCCAATATGCACAACACGCCTAAGACAT
>JAOXRV010000098.1 GCA_025800435.1 Cellvibrionaceae bacterium
CGGTGGGCTCGGGCATTATCTCGGTACACAGATCGCTAAGGGGGTTAAAGGGCAGGCCCGCCTCAGCCAGCATTTCCACCAAGCGGTTGACCACCCCCAACTGCTGCAATATGCCATCGCACATTAAATAGGGCCGGCTACAACCCATGGCTCTGAGTAACTGAGGTAGCTGGGCCAGGGCGCCTGGGCCAATTGCGCTGATGCGGGGTAATAAAATACGGACGGACATTATCTTCTCTTTATTATGCTTGGATCGACACCCCAATCTTAGCAGGCCACCGGAATCAGAAAAACTTGCGCCCCGGCAAAAATACTGTATATTTAACCAGTATCACCACAGAGGAGATTTAGCCATGGCCGTAGTCGCCGTTTGGAAATGTGACCGAGACGGAAAGATGTTTGAAAACAAAAAAGACGCCGAAGAACACGATAAGATGCTAGGGTACCTCTGAATAACTCGATGATGCTCAGCGGGATCCTAAAGCGTACAGCTGCAAGGCGCGTTGCGCAGTGAATGCCGGCCGCCTTTACAAGCAGCGCAACACCGCAGATGTGCGCTTTAGGACCCGCCCTTCGGGGCCTTGAGGCAAAGGCGCTAGCGGCGTTGCTCACTCTCGACGTGCGCCCAGCATGCCTTCGAGCAAGCGCCTTGCTAGCGCCTTTGCCTCAAGGCCTGAGCGTCACCGAGTTATTCAGAGGTACCCTAGAGTTGGCGGCTAATATCACCAGCCTGCTGGAAACCGAGATCGACGGTATTGGCGAGGAGATGAGCGAGGCTATCGGCCTGCTATTAGCCGAGCGTCGGGAAGTTCTGGCCAAGGCCTGCAAGGGCAAGCCCGAGCTGCTGCTTGAGGCTATGGATACCGCCAGCGAAGACAATGTTACACCTCTGACCGCTCAGGCTTAATACTGCCATTCCCCTGGTAGTGGGGCAGATGCCCCGGGCCACGAGCTGTCTTTTGTACCCACCCGCCCCCAGCGGTGGGTACGTTTTTTTATTTGGGCTTTTGCTCGCTCTCGGCCACCGTCTCAGTGGTTTGGGGCTGCGGCCGCAGCTGTTTGATTATATTTTCCGCTTCGCGCAGACCCGATAGATAGGCGCCATGCAAAGTTGAGGGGAAGTCGCTGCTGGTGGCCTCGCCGGCAAAGTAGACATTGCCAACCCTGGCGGCCAGCTCGCGCCGCTGCTCGGGCCGCCCACCCTGGCGTAAATAACTGTACGAGCCCCGGGCGAATTTATCGTTGCGCCAGCGGCTAATATGGTGGGCCACTGGCTCGGCAATATCGTCGCCATAAATACCTCGCAACACCAGCATCGCCTCTTCAATAATTTCATTATCGCTTAGGTTTTCAATTTGCGGATCGGTATTAAAGGCCAGCAGATAGGGCTGCTTAAAAAATTTATTGATATTAAGCCAGCTCGAAAAGCGCCCCTTTTCCTGGCTGATACGATTGATGACTTCAGTATCATCCCAAAAAACCTCTGGGAACTTTAACCAGACTTTATTTAAGCTGCCCGAGCCCAGGGCATTGATGGCGCGCAACTTTGACGCTGGCAACTCGGGCCGAAACTGAATACTGCCACTTTGTAAAACCCCTAAGGGCACGGTCATCAATACGGTTGTTGCGCTCAGTGTACGGCGCTCGCCCCGAGCCAGCAGCCGCAGCTTAACCCCAGCCTCGCCCTGCTCTACCCGCTCGACAATATGAGCGGTGCGAATTTCCAGCCCCTTGGCCAGGTGCTCAACCAATTGCACCACACCGGCACTGAGCATGGCATCGCCACCGCGATAATCCTGACCATCTTCCTCGGCTAACACCGAAAGGTCCGAGGCCAGGCCCGACCAGTCCTGTTCGTACATGGCATTAATAAAGCTGTTGTGCAGCTCATCGCTGATAAAGCCCAGGTCCCCGGATTTTTGGGCGTCATCCATAAGAATTTGCATACTGGCGCCAGGTTCACGCTCGATATATTGGGTGAGGTAGCGCTCGATCACCGCCTGCCAGCGGTCCCACAGCTGGTCGATATCGTCGATCTGCTCGCCGTATTCATCGTAGCTGATTTGGTCATCCCAATTGGTGGTGGCGGTGATGCTTTGGCCTAACTGTTTGGCCAGGGGTAGCAGGGCGTTGTTGTCGATACCGTGTAGCCAACTGGCACCCATTTCAATGGGAGTATCGCCATCGAGTTTGGTCCAGGCCCGGCCACCAATGCGCGCGCGCGCCTCTAACACCACAACCGACAGCCCCGCCAGCTGTAACTGCGATGCGGCGGCCAGGCCAGCTAAGCCGGCGCCAACCACAATCACATCGGGCTTTTCGGTAGCCGCCACGGGCTTGGGGTCGGGCTTGAGAAAGGGATCTTGGGGCACAGTGT
>JAOXRV010000104.1 GCA_025800435.1 Cellvibrionaceae bacterium
TTCATGTTTGGCCCTCGGCTGTTAACTGTAGCTCAATAGTGCGTGCTTTTTGGATAAAAAACAAGCGCTTAGAAAAATTATCTGACGCTGCCCTAGGCTATCAAGTCCGCTCGAAAAACCGTATTATGGGCTTGCGTGAAAGGCTTAGAGTCAAGCTTTTGGCTCTAAGTTTCCCGCTTTAATTCGTATATTTAAACAAAGCAAATCCTATGCCGCTAGTCAAACTGGAACAGGCCCATCTGAGCTATGGGTTACAGTCGATTCTCGATCAACAACAGCTGAGCCTATACCGGGGGCAGCGACTGTGTATTATCGGCCGCAATGGCGCCGGAAAATCCAGTTTAATGAAGGTAATTGCCAAAGAGGTGGAGCTAGACAGCGGTCAGGTTTGGCACAAGCCAGGCCTAAAGGTGGCGCGGCTAGAGCAAGATTTGCCCCTGGCTGAAGATTTAACCGTGTTTGAGGCGGTAGCCGCCGGTTTAGAGCAGGCGGGGCAGTTACTGGCGCGCTTTCATCAGCTGGCCGGGGCCAGTGATGAGGCCTCATTAGCAGAGTTGGGCCAGCTGCAGAGCAAGATTGATGCGCTCGATGGCTGGAGCCTGCAACAGCGAGTTGAGACCACCCTAAGCAAACTGGAGC
>JAOXRV010000268.1 GCA_025800435.1 Cellvibrionaceae bacterium
TGCACGCGGCCTTTGAGCCCAAGCAAGTGGCCGATCACCTCGCCGCCGAGCAAGTTGAACTGGCCACCTTTTTGCCGATGATGTGGAACGCCATGCTGGCCCTGCCAGATTTGGCCGAGCGCGATTTCTCCCACTTTAAAACCGGCGTCTACGCCATGGCACCCATGGATGCCGCTACCCTAGAGCAGGTGCGCACTGCCTTTGGCTGCGCCATGCACCTGGGCAGCGGCCAAACCGAGTTTGCCCCCTCGGCCTGCTTCTTCTGGGACCAAAGCCCCACCGAACACGGCGAAGGCAACTATTGGGGCAAACCGGTTTGCGGGGTCGACCAAGCGGTGATCGATGAACAAGGTAATGAACTGCCCCCAGGCGAGATTGGTGAAATTGTCTGGCGCGGTCCCCAGGCCATGAGCGGCTACTTTAAAAACCAAGAAGCCTCGCTGGAGGCCAGCAAGTTTGGTTGGCACCACAGCGGCGATCTGGGCCTGATCGATTCCGAAGGTCAACTGCTGTTTGTGGATCGTAAAAAAGACACCATTAAAACCGGCGGTGAAAATGTTTCTTCGATGAAGGTGGAACAAACCCTGCTAAGCTACGACGGTGTGTTCCAGGCCGCTGCCTTTGGCGTGCCCCACCCCCACTGGAGCGAGGCGGTCTGCGCCTGCGTAATCCCCACCCCCGGCGCCGAGCTGGACGAGGCTGCCCTAATCGCCCACTGCAAGGCGCACTTAGGCGGCTTTGAAGTTCCCAAAGCGGTGATCATCGCCGACAGCCTGCCCATGACCGGCACCGGTAAAATTCGCAAAGTTGAGCTGCGCATGGAGCATAAAGACCTGTTTAAAGACACCGCGCCCTAAGCAGCGGACCGCTGGACATTTGCCCCCCAGACCGTTACAAAGGGGGCAAATAAACCAATGGAAAACCCATGCTGGCCTTTAACTCCGCTGTTATCAGCACCTTTTTACTCTATCTACTCATCATCCTCGGCATTGGCTACTACGCCTGGCGCCGCACCCAAAATGCCGGTGACTATTTTTTGGGCGGGCGCCAGCTCTCGCCTTTTGTGGCCGCCTTAAGTGCCGGGGCCTCGGATATGAGCGGCTGGGTACTGCTGGGTTTACCGGGCGCGGCCTATCTATCGGGCCTAGATAATTTATGGATTGCCCTCGGCCTATTGCTCGGGGTGGCGGCCAACTGGCTGTTTTGTGCCAAACCACTGCGCCGGGCCAGTGAACAACTCGATGTCGTAACCGTGCCCGCCTATTTACAACAGCGCTTTGGCGGCACCGGCGTGGCCCTGCCCAGTATCGCCTCGGTGTTTATTTTACTGTTCTTCCTATTTTATGTGGCCGCCGGTTTAATCGGCGGCGGCAAATTGTTTGAGGCAGTATTTGGACTGGATTATTACCTGGCAGTTCTGGTTGGCACCGGCATTGTCATTTTATACACCCTCTTTGGCGGCTTTCTGGCGGTTTCCTGGACCGATGTCTTCCAGGGCTTATTGATGTCGGCGGCGCTGCTGCTGGTGCCGGTGGTGGTGATGCAAAACAGCGGTGGTGCCGAGCCATTTTTTGCCAAGCTCGATGCCATTAATCCCGCCCTGCTCGACCCCCTTACCGACAAAGATGGCAATGCCCTCAGTGTCATCGCCATTATCAGCCTGCTCGGTTGGGGCTTGGGCTACTTTGGCCAACCCCATATCCTGGCCCGTTTTAAAGCCATTAAATCCGCCGAGCAGGTGGGCAACGCCACCATCATTGCGCTGGCCTGGACCTTCTTTATTTTTGTCGGCGCCATTCTGATTGGTCTGGCCGGCAAGGTGCAGTTTGCCAGCGAACTGGCCGACAGCGAAAAAGTGTTTATGGCCCTGGTTAACGCCCTGTTTCACCCTTTGATTGCGGGCATTTTACTGGCGGCTATTTTAGCGGCCATTATGAGCACCATCGATTCCCAGCTCTTGGTTTGCTCCTCGGCCCTGGCCGAAGACCTCTACCCGCTAATTCACAAGGGCGAACTAAGCGGCGAACGCCGACTGCAAATAGGACGCTATGCGGTGGGCGCCATCGCCCTGCTGGCCGTGTTATTGGCGATGGATAAAAACAGTAAGGTATTGGATGTGGTGTCCTACGCCTGGGCCGGGCTTGGGGCATCATTGGGCCCGGCAATTTTAATCAGCTTATATTGGCAAAAAATGAGCCGCGCCGGTGCATTGGCCGGGGTGATTACTGGCGGTTTAACGGTCATTATCTGGGCCCGCTATAAAACCGAGCTATGGGGCTTATATGAACTGATACCGGGCTTTATCTTGTCGGCCCTGGCGATTGTGCTGGTCAGCCGTCTCGGCAACAAATAGCCACAATATAAACAAAAACGGCGCCCGCAGGCGCCGTTTTTGGGGAAGTAATAAACTTACTTCAAGCTGGCGTAATAAGCAGCCAGGTTAGCCATATCCGCATCGGACAGCATAGCGGCCTGGCCTTTCATCACCGGGTCAGGGCGAGTGCCCGCTTTAAAATCCTTCATCTGCTTAAGCAGGTATTGCTCTTTTTGACCGGCCAGGTTGGGGTACATGGGGATAGCACTGATACCGTTGGCACCGTGACAGGCAGCGCAGACCGCAGCTTTGGCCTTACCGGCAGCCGCATCGGCGGCGATGGCACTAGTGGCGGCCACACTCATGGCGGCACCGACTAAACATAACATCAGTTTTTTCATGGATCTAACTCCGTTTTATCAGACAAATCACAAACCACCCGTTAATGGCAGCTTTCGCTTTGGGCTGGCGGCTTTAGCCACTCTAATACCCCATTTTACCGCAGCCTCACTGAACCCAGGCATACGGTGACTAACACGCGCTTGTTAAAATCGCATAAATTATAGCTGCTAATTAACCAATGTATATTAAAGATTGCTTATGCCTACCCTATTGATATGAGACAAGATCCTGCAAATTGGCAACAAATAAGCCTTTTTTGCCCGCAAATTATTAGTGCCGGTGGCTCGCTTTTGGTATCATCAACCGATGGTTTAAGCGCACAAAAGCCTATTTTTTAACCTATCCGATCAAATAATAGTCGAGACAGAGGGCGCCTCCGCCACAAGCGGGCCATATTAGTATGGGTAAAGCAGGCCGGTGGATAATCACCCGCCGCTTTTCACAATTGATTAGCTTGACCATAGCTAGGATTAAATGAGTAACAACAACAACGGCGATAGCTCTACTCACAAAAAGAACATACTCGAACAGCTATTTAGTGAACACGCCGCCGGCCTGGTTCGCTTTCTCGCCCGAAAAACACGTAGCCAAGAAGACGCTGAGGATATCGCTCAGGGGGCCTTCCTGCGCATTCAAAAACTGGAAAACCTCGACAAGCTCGACAACCCCCGGGCCTATCTGTACCAAACCGCTTCCAACCTGGCGATTGACCAATTGCGTCGAGCCAAGTTGCACCGGGGCTATATTCAAAGCGAAACCCCAACGGCCACCGAGACAGAAGAGCTCGGTGGCAACCATGTTGACCAAGCTACCCCAGAGCGCTTGCTGGCGGCCAAAGAAGAGCTACAGCGAATTGAGGCAACCATCGAAGTGTTGCCCTTTAAAGCCCGCCAAGCGTTTTTGCTGCATCGCACCAAGGGCCTGGCCTACAGCGATATCGCCAAAGAGATGGGGGTTTCTGTCAGCAGTGTGGAAAAATATATACTGCTTGCGTTAAAGCAATGCCATCAAGCGCTGAAATAAACCGCTTTCTATCGCAATAATCAACCAGTACACCCCGCCATAAGCCGCTTATCCTACCGCCAGTCCGGCCCGCCGCAGAATTTTAACTTTTTTGAATTTTGGCATGCGGAAACTGTCATATTAACCGTCTAAGATGTATAGAACGATATAAATCACGGAACATTCAGTAAAGCAGCAAAATAATTACAGCACAAGTTGCTGCTTTACAAGGTAATAACCAGATTTTATATCTTGAAATTTAAAAATTAAAAACTGTTCCACCAAACACAGCCAAACGATATTGCTCAAGGATGCCAAGTGAGCCACAGCCAAACCGGTATTGCCCCCAATACCATCGACCAACAGCTGCTCGATGCGGCCGCGTACTGGATCGTCAAGCTTCGCTCTGACGAATGCCAGCGCACCGACAAGCAGCGCTTTTCCCGCTGGGTCGAAGCCGACCCGCGCCACGCAGAGGCGTTTGACCAGTTGCTGGACACCTGGCAGGCCAGCGCGCACCTGAATATTGAGCCCGAGCCCCGCAGTGGCAACAGCCGCTTTGGCTGGGGCGGCGCCATTGCCGCAGGTTTAGCACTGCTGGTTGCCAGCGCCACCCTGCTGTGGCGGGGCAATATACCCAACGCCCCCACCCTGCCAACTGCCGAACTGCACAGCACCGAGCGCGGCGAATTCAAAAGCCTGAGCCTGGCCGATGGTTCCGCGCTGGAATTGAACACCAACACCCGCCTGAGCGTGCAGCTCGGCGAAAATCTGCGCCAGGTAAAACTGCTGCAAGGTGAAGCCTTCTTTAATATTGCCAGCGATCGCCAGCGCCCCTTTCAGATCGACCTGGGCGATGCGGTAGTAACCGTTGTGGGCACTGCCTTCAATATTCGCAAAACCGACACTGCCGCCCATATTTTGGTCACCGAAGGAACCGTAAAGGTTGCCGAAAACAGTGAGCACAGCGCCCTGCCTGGGGCCAAAACCGAGCTGGTGGCCGGCCAAAAAGTTAGTGTTTACAAACGCACTGGGCTCGGCCAAGTGAGCAATAAACACAAGCCACTGCACTGGCGCAGCCAGATCTTGGTGTTTGATCAGCTGCCCCTCAACGAGGCCCTGGCCGAGCTCAATCGCTACCTCAAACAACCCATTGAGCTAAGCACTGGCGAGCTGAAAGCCCACAGGGTTTCAGGCACTTTCAGCCTGGACGAACCCGAGGCCACCCTTACCGCCCTGCTGCAAACCTTTGAGCTACAAACCAGCATCAATGCCCAGGGCCAAACCACCATCAGCAGCAACGCTGAATAATTTTTTAAAAGTAGGCCAAACAGCCTACTTTTACCCCCTACCCTAAGTTCCGCTATTCATTGTTAAGTCCGGCGTTTTCAGTTATAAAGGGCCGGGCGTATGACGCTTTTATATACATACAAGGCGGCTCACTCTTACTGCCATTTCCTAGAGCGCAGCAGAGCCAACAATACCAACACCAGTAATAGCACTTAGAGCAATCGGTTTTGCGGAATTTGGTACAGCTATGGCTAGCGGGCTCCCTGGCCTGTTTCAGTATTACCAGCCAGCCCAGTTGGGGCGCCGAATCCCAACAATTTGGCGGGAAGAGCCAAGCTGCTGCCCAACAAAACCTAAACTTGCCCCCCCAAAGCCTGGCTCGCAGCCTGATTCAGCTGGGTAAAAGCCGCAATATCAGCATTATTTTCCCCACCCGACTAGTCGCCGGGCTAGAGGCCCCGGCCGTGCAGGGCAAGCTCGATACCCTTGAAGCGCTTGAGCAACTGCTGGCCAACAGCCCAATTCACTACCGCCTTCTGAACCCACGCGTGGTGCGCCTGGAGGCCCGCCCACACATCGCAGAAACAGCTGCCGAACCCCCTCTAAGCTACGATTTTATCGAAGAGGTCTCGGTGATTGGACGCCAGATTACCGGCTCGCGCCTGAAGCGTCACGAGCTGGAAGGTTCGGCCCCGGTAGATGTTATCTCAGCCCCGCGCATTGCCGAGCTGGGCGCCCAATCGGTGGGCGAGCTGCTGAAATTTATGCCGGCGGTATCGGGCAACTCCACCTCCACCTCGATTGGCAATGGTGGCAACGGCACCGCCACAGTGACCTTGCGTGGCCTGCCCGCCAGCAATACCCTGGTGTTAATCAATGGCCGCCGCGTGGCCAATAACGGCTTTGCCGGCAAAGCGGTGGATCTCAACAGCATCGCCCCTGAAACCATTGAGCAAATCGAGATTTTAAAAAGCGGCAGCTCTGCTGTGTACGGCTCCGATGCCATCGCCGGTGTGGTCAATATTAACCTCAAGAAAGATTACGACGGCATGGCCTTTAACCAATACTTTGGCCAGAGCAGCCGCGGTGATTTACAAACCCACAGCAGCAATCTGAGCCTGGGCCGGGATTTTGAGCGCGGCAATATTATGCTCAACGCCAGCCACTACCGCCAGCAACCAATTTTTAGCCGCGACCGCGACCTTGCCGCCAGCGCCGATGGCCGCAATCAAGGCGGCAGCGACCGGCGCTCAAGCGCGATACCGGGCGGACGCTATACCCTGGCCGATGGCCGCGTAGTTACCCAGGCCGATGAAGCCGGACAATTTCGCGCCGCCAGCGATGAAGACCTATACAACTACGCCGCCGACACTTCGGCGGTTTCCGAGTCCGAGCGCGACACCATCTACCTGAGTGGTAATCTTAGCCCCCAGGCAGATTTAAATATTGCGGCAGACCTGTCTTACAACCAAACCAAGGCCCTGGCCACCCTGGCCCCAACCCCAATTTTTACCGCCTTTAACCGCATCCCCCTAACCATTGCCGCCGATAATATTTACAACCCATTTGGCGAGGATATTGCCGATGCGCGCTACCGGGCGCTGGAAGCGGGGCCGCGACTGCAGCACAACAACTCTAAATCCTACCGCGCCAATTTGGATATAAACGGGAACCTGGGCGAACAACAGTGGCAATTAAATTGGAACTGGAGCCGCAGCAAATCCAGTGAGACGCTCAACGGTATTTTTGACGGCGAGCACTTACAGCGGGCACTTGGGCCAGCCGAGCTGTGCCAGGGGCAAGATATTGATGGCTGCACCCCAGTGGACTTATTTTCCAGCGCCATCAACACAGATCAGTTAGCTTATATAAGCACCCAGGCCCAGGCCAGTGGCTACTCGGAGCTGGCGGAAATTTCAGCCCTGCTAAACCACAACCTCTACCACAGTGATGCGGGCATCGGCCAATTGCTGGCGGGCATATCTTGGCGACGGGAAAAGGCCAGCTTTAAAGCCGCCGAAGATCAAGTGTTTATCGGCGGCAGTAACCTCGGCAACACCCTGGGCCAACGGCGAGTTAGAGAGGCATTTATCGAAGCCTCACTGCCACTGCTTAACCGCCAAGCACTGGTCCACTCGCTGGATTTAGAACTGGCCCTACGCCACGCCAACTACAGTGATTTTGGCAGCAATAGCTCACCCCAATTTGGCCTGCGCTATCGTCCCACTGCCAATCTTTTACTGCGCGCCAGTTACACCAAAGGCTTCCGCGCCCCCAGCTTGCAAGAGCTGCACACAGGTGAATCCCAGTCCTACCTGACCCTTAACGACCCCTGTAGCGAAGCGAGCAATGTCGGCGCTCTACCCGGCTGCCAGCAACAATCAGACCCCAATTTAAATCAGTTTTTAACCATATATTCGGGTAATACCGACTTACAAGCTGAGCTGGCCTATAACCAAGCCGTGGGCCTGGTGTGGACACCGGGCGGCAACAATCGCTTTTATTTAAGTTTGGATTACTACGATATTGAACAGCGCAATGTGGTCGACAGCAACGCCCAGTTTATTGTCAACCAAGCGGCCGAGTTCGGCGACCTAGCCGGCTTGGTGGAACGCAATAACGACGGCAATATACAAGCGGTATACGCCCCCAACCTCAATATTGGCCGGCGCAGCATTCGCGGTTTAGATTTACAGCTTAACTATCGTCTGGCGCTGGCAAAACGTCAGCGCTTAGAGCTATCCCTTAACGCCTCGCATATTTACAGCTATCGCCAGCAGACCAGCAATGATCAGCAAAGCGAAGAACTGGCCGGTACCTTTACCGACGAAGCCGCCGAAGGCAACGGCGCCCTGCCCGAGTGGAAGATTAGCGCCGGCTTTAAATACCAGCGCGGCCCCTGGCAGCTGATCTACAACGCTCACTATATCAGCCCGATCCGAGAACTGGCCTTTGACCAAAGCCGCATTCGCAAAACCTCTAGCTGGCTCAACCAAAACCTGCAACTGAACTACGCCGTTAGCAAACAGCTGCGCCTAAGCCTGGGGGTAGATAATCTATTCGATAACAGCCCGCCCTATTTAAGCTCGGCCTTTTTAGACAACCACGATGCCCGCAGCTATGATTTGCGCGGGCGTTATTGGTATAGTCGTTTGAACTATCGTTTTAACTAATGCCCCATGAATTACTTTATGCGCTTAACCCCTACCGCTCGATCCACCTCAGGAACTCTCATTATATAAAAACCAAGGGTGTTCTTTTCAATGATCACTTCAGGGCTATTCAGTCGCTTAAAATATCTCCCCGAGGTACGCTGAACCCACACCTCACCATTGTTCATTGTAAATTTAGTTTTTCCGCGCCAACCGGAAAAATCCCCAGCGATCCTCATCGTCCTAGGCTTATCGACATGAACTTTCTGCTCCTCGACCAAATCAGCGGCCTCCGAAACCACCTCACCCTTTAAATAATCACTTAACCTTTGTAGCTCCACCTCTGATAATTTATGCAAGCCCATGGATTTAAATTGCGCATCCGTCAAACGCTGCTGAATTGGCAGAGTATTACTATCCGCACCGGCGGGGAATGCTATAACAAGCGCTAAAAAAGCAACTAACTGTTTTATCTTACCTACTACGTTTATCAAATTCATAAAAACCCCATAGAATTAGCCCTAAAAAGTCGAGCCGCTGGCTCAACCACTCAACTCTACTAATTAACAAATTAAAATACTAGGGCACCTCTGAATTCAGTCCCTTGGTAATTTACCGCCAACCAAACGTAAAAAGCCCCACCTAAATAGGCGGGGCTTTTTGTGATGGGCTAACTAAACCCTTGGCTATCGTCAGCCAAACACACACAAGGTGGCTGTGGCTGAACACCG
>JAOXRV010000300.1 GCA_025800435.1 Cellvibrionaceae bacterium
TCCCTAAATCCCGCGGCTGCTCAAGGGCGGCTCCGCGATTATTCAGAGTTACCCCAGTTAGCCACCAATACTGTTGTTGTACGATGGGTGCCTTGACCGCTAGCACGGCTGGCGACTTAGGATATTAACTAGTGGGTTCAACAAAGCCAGTGGGGCCAAACAAAATAAAACTAAATTATGTTAAAAATTTTTGTGCGCTAATTGATTAGAACTTATTATGGCTATAATTCGTTTCCTAAATTGCTACTATGTGCTTATTTAGGATTTTGCGGGCGATGGATGACATAGATGAGCATGGGGCTGAGCCCAGCCCTTGGCAATAAGGCCTTTACCGCGTAGGGCAAAGGCCTTATTGCCACTGGGTTGTGGCGCCTTGGCAGCGTCAATCACTAGGCCATGGGCGTGTAGGCGTGTAATAGCCGTGTGATAGGGACACAATAGGTGCCCTAGATAAATTGTTCGGCGCTTAAGTACTGCTGTAAATCAAACTCAGTGGGCATGTCCGTCAGTGGGTTAAGTTCGACATAGCTTTCCCAGGGGGTGCCCACTGCAACCGCATCTTGCTCGCTGGCCAAGCTTGGCGGCAGTAAATCATCCAGGCTGCCCCAGTCCTGGTCGAGAATATCACCCAGTGCCATCGGTTCCGGTTCAGTGCCAAAGTCTAGGGCCAGCTGATTTTCAACCTCGGCTGACTGGGCTGACTCGGCCGCATTCAACTCGCTGAGAATATTGTCGTTAATAACGTGCTTAACCAGCTGGGCCGGTCCCACTGGG
>JAOXRV010000306.1 GCA_025800435.1 Cellvibrionaceae bacterium
GATCTTTCAGCGGGTTTAGCGATCCGTGGCGGCGGCCTTAGCCAGCTTTATCGACGGCGTCGCCGACGCCCAGCTGCCGCTGGATGACCGCTGTTTTCAATTTGGTGACGGCCTGTTTGAAAGTTTGCGCTATCAGGCCGGCCGCTGTCCTCTTTGGCCCTATCATTTGCAGCGTTTACAGCGTGGCTGCGAGCGTTTGGGTATCGCTTTTAATCGAGCGCTAATCGAGCAGTATTTGCAGCAGTTGATGGATGCCCTAGGCGAGCAGGGCACTGATTCTGCCATTATTAAATTGCAGCTTAGCCGGGGCCAAACCGCGCGCGGTTATGCTGTCCCCCAAACTGGCCCCACGATTATTTTGCGCGCTTATACCGCCGTGCCGTTTAGCCCATTGGGAACACCGCTCAAGCTTGAGCTGTCAGCTGTGCGTCTGGCCCAGCAGCCGCTGCTGGCCGGTTTAAAACACTGTAACCGGCTGGAGCAGGTTTTGGCCAAGCGGCAATTGTCGCCGGCGGTCGATGATGGCATCTTGTGCGATACCAGTGGCCGGGTGATTGAAGCGATCAGTAGTAATATCTTTATACGTGAAGGCCAGCGCTGGCTGACACCCAATTTGCAAAGGGCCGGGGTTGCCGGGGTAGTGCGCGCCTGTTTACTTGAGCGCTTGGGGAGTGATGCCGAAGTGGCCGATATCGAGCTTGAGCGTTTGCTCGCGGCCGATGAAGTTTTTTTGTGCAATAGTGTCGCCGGTCTGTGCCCAGTGGCCGACTTAAAGACCGACCTAGGCAGTGTCCATTGGTCCTGTTTTGATGCCAGCGCTGAAGTGGCAACAAAATACCAGCAACTTTTTTTACGAGGAGAGTAAGGGGTGCAAAAAGCCTTGGGCCTACTGTTGTCGCCACGATTGTGGTTGGGGCTGTTACTGGCATTGGTGTTTAGCGGTTTGGCCACATATTGGTGGGCCAGTACGCGCTTGGCCCAGCCCATTAACCTGCCCGAGCCCGATTATATCTATACCGTGGCCGATGGCAGTCATCTGGCTGGGCTTGCTAAAGATCTTGAGGCAAAAGGCATTATTCCCTCGGCGCTATTACTGCGGGTTTATGCACGCCTGAGCCAGCAACAGAGTATTCATCGGGGCGAGTTTGCCCTCGATCAAAGCCTTAACTCAATGACCCTGCTGGCCAAGCTTTGCAGCAGCGATGTGGTGCAGCACCGCATTACCCTGTTAGAGGGTTGGCGCTATCAGCAGGCGCTTGATTATCTGCACAGCAAACAAAATATCAAAGCTGAGCTGAAAGGTTTGGATTGGGCCGCCCAGCAGCAAAAGCTAGGGTTTGAGCTGGCCCACCCTGAGGGTTACTTTTTTCCCGATACCTATCGCTACCACGCCGGCGAGTCGGATGTTTCGATACTGCGCCGGGCCCATCGTAAACTTAACTGGGTACTGGCGCAGCAGTGGCAAAAGCGGGCCAAAAACCTGCCCTATGAAAGCCCCTACGAGGCCTTGATCATGGCCTCTATAATTGAAAAAGAAACCGGGCTGGACGTCGAGCGCGAGCAGATAGCCGGGGTGTTCGTGCGCCGCCTAAATAAAGGAATGCGTCTACAAACTGACCCCACCGTAATCTACGGCATGGGCGATAATTACAAGGGCAATATTCGCCGCAAAGACCTGCGCCAGCCCACCCCCTATAACACCTATGTGATTTACGGTTTGCCGCCCACACCCATCGCCTTGGCCGGCGAGCGCGCCATCTATGCGGCCCTACACCCGGCCGCTGGCAAGGCCCTGTTTTTTGTCGCCAAGGGCGATGGCAGCCACCAGTTTTCAGAAACCTTAGCGCAACACAACAAGGCGGTGAGACAATACCAGCTGCGCAAACGGCGCAAAAACTATCGCTCTGCGCCAGCGGACTAACAGGCATAAACTATGACCAACACAACACCCGGCCGCTTTATCACCGTCGAAGGTACCGAAGGGGTGGGCAAAACCAGCAATATCGATTTTATTCGTCGCCAGCTAGAGGCCCAGGGTATCGAGGTAATGTGTAGCCGCGAGCCCGGCGGTACGCCCTTGGCTGAACAGATCCGCGAGCTGCTGTTAGCCAAGCGCGATGAGGCGGTCGATGAAACCGCGGAGCTGCTGCTGATGTTTGCCGCCCGCGCCCAGCACCTAAACCAAAAAATCAAACCGGCCCTGGCGCAAGGGGCCTGGGTCTTATGCGACCGCTTTACCGATGCCACCTATGCGTATCAGGGTGGTGGCCGGGATCTATCGGTAGACACCATCGCCAAGCTTGAAGATTTGGTGCAGGGCAGCCTGCGCCCGGATGCCACATTTATTCTAGATATCGACGTCGAAACCGGCCTCAAGCGCGCTAGCGCTCGCAGCGAGGCCGACCGCTTTGAAAGCGAGCAGTTAGAATTTTTTGAAAAAGTCAGGAGCGTATATCTGGCCCGAGCCAAAGCAGAGCCCCAGCGCTACCATATTATCGATGCCGGCCAGGAGCTAGCGGCGGTGCAGGCCCAAATCGCCGAGGTACTTGAGGGCTGGACCTATAAACCTCGGCAGTAGCGTCAGAGGTACCCTAGCTTTCCCAGAAAGCCGTGCTCTGGACGTGATTGAGCAGGTGCGGGCGGCGGTGGCTAAATTTGAAACCTTTGCCGATATGGCCGGTGTGAATGAATCGCTGCGCTTGAGTACATTGGCGGGGATTGAACACCGCCAATATATTTGAACACGAGCCGTTCCCACGCCAGCGGGAATGGCTCTTTAAGGCTTAGTTAGCGGCCAGTTTATCCAGTGGCAGTTTGCGCGCAAGAGCCTTCAGCGAAGCATCGCTGGCGGGCACGCCGGTTAGGTTGATCATTTTACCGCCGGGCAGGCTGATCATCAAACCTTCACCGGGTATCAGCATGCCGCTGTGGCTGCCCAGGCGTACCCGGTTGCCGCCGCCCATCATGCCCAGTTGGGCCAGGGCACCGCCCATGGCGCCAGCGCCCTGGGTAATGGTCAGCCCGATAATCTCAGCGCCTTTTTTGTACTGGGTTTCGGTCACGGTCATGGCCATGGCCTTATTGTGAGTCATGTCACCGCGCTGCCAGCCGGCGATGTCTTTGG
>JAOXRV010000312.1 GCA_025800435.1 Cellvibrionaceae bacterium
AACACCTGTTCAAACTGGGGCAGATAACCCGCTTGCTGCAAGCGCGCCACCGCAGTGGCCTCATCGGGCAGGGCCATTTCCAGAGGGTTTAAAAAGTGGCCTCATCGGGCAGGGCCATTTCCAGAGGGTTTAAAATAGGCAATTTGGCTTGCGCCACCAAATCCGCACTGCGCCCATCCCAAAACTGGGCAATATGCAGACCAGCATTCCACACCCTGGGGCTATTGCGCCTACCCGGCTTGCCCAGCGCACCAAGCGAAGTGGTTTGATTATCCACCCCTGTACTAGGGCCGGTTAGATCGTGGCAGCTATTGCAAGACTGGCTGTGGTTTATCGATAAGGCGGTTTCAAAAAACAAAGCCCGGCCCAGTGTGATCTTGGCGGGCGAATTCCCTGTCGCACTGGGCATTTGTGCTGGCAGTGGGGCGAATAGTTTTTGTGCGCGTTGTAATAGTGGGTCAGGGCTACCGATAGCGAGTGGCGCCCAGTAAATGATCAACAATGCCAGGATTACGTGTTTGTATTTGGTCATGGTGGTTATGGTGTCATGTTTGGCGCTTGAGGTCATCTGGGGGTGAGGGTGCTTTAGGGTAAATTGGCGAATTGCTTGG
>JAOXRV010000351.1 GCA_025800435.1 Cellvibrionaceae bacterium
GATTTGTACCTTGTGCTCGCCGTCATCCAGGGTAGCTGGGTTGTATTCCCAGTTGCCGTTTTCGTCCACATCGACCGTGGCAACTTCATTGCCGTCGATAATCACCACAACTTTACCGTTGGGCTCGTTGACCTCGCCGTAGAGGCGTGGGTCTGCATCATCGGTGGTTGTGCCATCGGCGATATCGCCGGTTACTGGGCCCACATCGTCTTCGGCCTTAAGGGTGCCGTTAAGCAGGTCTGGCTTATTGGGATCGGTCAGGTCAATTTCGATCTCGTAGAGATTACTAATACCGCTGACAATACCCGCTGCTGAAGTTGAGGTGGCATAGAAATCATAATCGCCTTCAGGCAGATCAGTGGTCGGGGTAAATGACCAGCTGCCATCGTTGGCCACCGTGGTGGTGCCAAGCTCGACACCACCATTGCCCGGGTCGCCGTTGTAAACCGTGAGGCTTGTGCCAGCCGGTGCGGTGCCCTCAATGGTTGGGGTTGCATCGTTGGTAATGCCACCGTTGGCGATATTCTCGTTGGCGCCGTTTTGCTCGAAGGGCACATCGTCAACCACATTGACAATAACCGGCGCGGTAGGCGCGTCGCTATCAATACTAAAGGTTAAGTCATCCCCCGCTTGCGATTCATTGCCCGCCGGATCAACCACAATGGCAGTGGCCGTATATGTGCCATTAGCCAGTTCAGGGTTAACGTCAATCGACCAGCTGGCTGGGTCAGCGGCATTGGCGCCAGCGACCAGATCTACATTGGCAGTAAAGACGGTATTGCCCTGCTGATCTTGAACCGTCACTTTCACCACAGAGCCGACAACTTGCTCGGCCCCATCAACAGTGCCGCGCAAGGTGGGCTGGGTATCGTCGATGGTGCTGTTATTAACGATCACACCCGTCACAGGGCCGACATCGTCGAAGCCTTCAAAGGTAAGTACCTGATCCGGTGCCACGGTATCGATGGTAAAGGTTAAGCCATCGGTGGGGGCCGAGATATTACCGGCCGCATCGATTACCTCGGCCACCGCCGTGTAGGTGTCGTCCGCCAGGGCTGGCTCGATATCGGGCAGCGCCCAGGTGGCGGGCTCGCCGGCATTGGCCGGGGCGGTAATCACCGCATTGCCGGTGTA
>JAOXRV010000379.1 GCA_025800435.1 Cellvibrionaceae bacterium
AACACCGATCACTTCAACACCGCGCTTTTCAAACTCGTCCATACGGTGGTCAAAAGCCAGCAGCTCAGAAGGACATACAAAGGTGAAATCCAGTGGGTAGAAGAAAACCACTGCTTTTTTACCTTTGGTGGCCTCGGTGAAGGTGTAGCTATCAACAATTTCGCCATTACCCAAAACCGCCGGTGCGGTAAAGTCTGGAGCCTGCTTACCAACTAAAACGCCCATAGTCGTTCTCCCTTAAATTAAGATCATCAATATAAAAAAGCCCAGGCGCTGCCTGAACTTTGAAATTAGCCATCTACCAAGCCGGGCGAAAAACAATCAAACCCGCCGATCTCGATAGATAATGGCTATCATACACCCCCATTCTGCCCTGTCCCATTGATTTTTTTAATGGTAATCATAGCCACCGCCTAGCTGGCAGCTCAGCCCCTTTCAGGCCATTCGTCAATGCGATTCAATTTTATTTGCAGACTCAATTGACACTCATTATCATTCACATTACTATGCAAGCCGTACTGGGAAAACTCCCAAACTTTGTTACTAAAAATCAATAAAGAGCCTGTCACCATGTACGTCTGCCTCTGCAAAGGCATTACCGATAGCCAAATCCGCGACGCCGTTTGCTCCGGCGCCAGCTCACTGCGCCAGGTTCGCAGCCAGCTCGGGGTAATGTCCCAGTGTGGCAAATGCGGCGTACTCACCAAAGAGATCATGGAAGAAACCATGGAACAGCGCAATTTTGACCACGGCGAGCCTCTATTCTACGCAGCCAGCTAAATACTGCGGGACCGCCTCTAAAAGAGCTTGCGAATCACTCTGATTACCATTTGTTTTTATCAATAAAATCAATCACTTAGCAACAACAATCCCTTGACTTCCCCGCGCCCGGCGACCACACTTGCACGCGATTGCCGTTATTAGAGAAGACAGGAGGACCGTGCCATGCGAGGCGACCCCAAGGTTATTGAACACCTCAACCGGGTACTGGCCGACCAGCTAGTAGCCATTAACCAGTACTTTCTCCACTCGCGGATGTTTAAAGACTGGGGCATTAAATCCCTGGCCGAAAGCGAGTACAAAGAATCCATCGCCGAGATGAAGCACGCCGACGATGTGATTGAGCGCATTCTATTCCTTGAGGGGATCCCCAATCTGCAAGATTTGGGCAAGCTGATGATCGGCGAAAACACCGAAGAGATGCTGCGTTGCGACCTCAAGCTCGACAATGCCGGTATCGATGGTTTGCGCGAGGCCATTGCCTATTGTGAGTCCGCTCAGGATTATGTCAGCCGCGACCTGTTGGAAAAGTTCCTCGAACACGAAGAAGAACACGCCGACTGGCTGGGGACCCAGCTCGACCTGATTAACAAGATGGGTATGCAAAACTACATCCAGTCAAAAGCAAGCTAGGCCAGCTGCTGGCCCCGGCCAGCAGTTTTTCCGACCAATAACACCCTCCCGTTCAGCTCCCAGCCACAGCAATAACTATAATAAGGACAGATCAGATCTGCCTTGTGCAGATTTGCCAACCACTGTGAATTAGGAGGCCAGGAGTGCCTGAACAGGTATTAAGTCTAAGTACCGCCGTCGCAACCGGGGTGTTGGTACTGCTGTTTTTCTTCACCCGCCTGCACCATACCGCTGCCGGCCGCCTATTGACGGCAGCCAGCTTGGGCCTGTTTGCCTATTTTATACTGACCGGCTGGTCCCCCTATGGGCCACCGCGCGACCTGGCCCCGGCAGTGTGGGCGCCCCTATTAAATTTGGCCCTGGGCCTTTTGTGCGCCGGCCTGTGGCAATACCGGCGCGATAACTACGGTGCAGCCCTGGCCGGCAGTGCAGGGGTAGTGGCCGCCACCAGCCTCTGGCTTGCACCCCACTGGCAACTGCCGATCCAGACTACTTGGTTGCTACTGGCCGCCATGTCCCTGCTCGACCAACCCCAGGCACGCAAGCTCTGGCACTGGCTCTGCGCCGGAGCCCTGGCGGGCACCAGCCTGGGCCTGGCAATCAGCCACAATTACGCCGCCATTGGCTTTTACCTGAGCGCCCTGACCTTAGGCGGTGTGGTGGTGGCCGATATCTACCAAAAGCTGTATGTACAGGCCAATAGCGATCCCCTGTCACAACTGCCCAACCGGCGCTGCCTAAACCAAGAAGCGCAACGCCTGAGCGAGAGTAAACAGGGCTATTGGCTAGCCCTGTTTACGGTCGATGGCATCAAACAGATTAACGATACCTACGGCTTTTCCGCCGGCGACCAGGCGATCTGGATAGCCAGCCGCCGCATGCTCGAACAGGTGGGCCCCAAAGATTTTCTGGGCCGTAACTTTGCTAAAGAGTTTGCTATTATCTCGACCCGCGGCGAGCATGAGCTGATCGATCTAATCAACAATATCAATAGCGCCATTAAAGATATTCAGTCTGTCGATAAGCACAATGTCAGCATGGCCATCCACTGCGGTATCTCCTACAACGATGATGGTGAATGGGAATTTCCAGAGTGTTTAAAAAAATCCTCCGCCGCTCTGCAGTTTAGCGAGGCCAAAAAAGAGACCTTCGCTTTTATCGACGATGAAATTCTGGCCAGCGTCAACCGCCGCAGTAATTTGGAAAAAGCCCTGCGCACCGCCATTGCCGAAAAATCCCTACAGGTACACTTTCAACCCAAGTACAACTGTCAACAGCCCGAGGTAATCGTCGGCGCCGAGGCCCTGGCCCGCTGGCAATACCAGGGCAAACCAGTATCGCCGTTTGAATTTATTAAATTGGCCGAGGAGTGCAATTTAATTACCGACCTAGATCGGGTGATAATGGAAAAGGCCTGGGTGTTGGGTAAACAACTGCAGGAAAAGGGCCTGGCCACCAAGATTGCTGCCAACTTCTCCCCCACCAGCCTCAGCCACGGTGTTTCCCTGTTCGAGATGGTCAAGGAAATTATTGAGGAGAACGGGCTCGACCCAGAATTAATGGAAATTGAAATCACCGAAAGCTATTTGGCCCACGGCGAGGATATCAAACAACAGCTGCAATCCCTTCGCGACCTGGGCTTAACGATAGCCATGGATGATTTTGGCACCGGTTTTTCCAACCTGGGGCAACTGGAAGACCTGCCCCTGGATACCCTAAAGATCGATAAAATCTTTATCGACAAGGTGATGGAAAACCCCACGGTTACCGAGTTTATTGTCGACCTGGCCCAGAAACTGCAGCTGCAACTGGTGGCCGAGGGGGTAGAAGACCTGGAGCAGCTGCAGTGGCTGAGCGAGCACGCCTGCCAAACCATTCAGGGCTATCTGCTAAGCCGGCCCCTACCCAAAGAAGAGTTTGTCGCCCTGCTGGAGAGCAAGCGACAGCGGCATGAAGAGGAGGCCACACCCATGCCCATCGCTCAATCTGCTTCGACGGTCTAGACGGAACTTCCAAAGCCACGTAGAATCCTATATTAGCGCCCTCTTATATAGGATAATTACCATGCGTTTACCCATATTAGCCTGTCTGACCCTCGCCCTCACCGGCAATGCCCTCGCCAACGGCGAAAACAAAGCCCAGCCCGAACTGCCCCCGGAAGTTGCCGCCAATAAAGCCCTGGTGAAAGAGCTGGCTGGCCAACTTAAAGCACGGCTGATGGGCGCGGTCAAAAGCGGTGGTCCAGTAGCCGGTATTGAGCAGTGCCAAGTGGCCGCCCCCGAGATCCGCCAGAATATGCAAGCCAAACACGGCCAGCTGATCAGCATCGGCCGCCGCTCGCTCAAGCCCCGCAACCCCGGCAACCAGCCAGATGAGTGGCAGCGCGAGCAGCTTGAAAAATTTGACGCCGCCAAGGCCAGGGGTGAAAAACCCGGCTACGCCACTCGCACCCTTGAGGTGGACGGCAAACAGGCAATGGAGTTTATGAGCCCCATTCCCACCGCCGGCCTGTGCCTAAATTGCCACGGCGAGAATCTTAAGCCCCCAATTGCCGCCAAACTTAAAGAGCTCTATCCCATGGATAAGGCCACCGGCTATAAATTAGGGGATATTCGCGGTGCCTTTACGGTGGTAACTGAGATCACCAAGTAGAGCACATCTGAATAAGCTTAAACAAAAAAGCCGGCACTTAAAGCGCCGGCTTTTTTGTTTACCTACCTAATAGGTATTAGGCTTCGCCCGCCTTGGGGTTGGGGCCGTATTCATTATCGGGGTGGCTGTCCATTACGTAAAAAACAAGCACAAGCCAGCGTTGCACTGGCTTTTAAAAACACCAAGGCCCGACTATTCGCCAGTTTCTGCGGTGGCCTCTTCCAACAGTGGCTTTAACTCGCCGTTATCGTACATCTCGGTGACAATATCGCAGCCGCCAAGCAGCTCGCCTTTTACCCACAGCTGGGGGAAGGTTGGCCACTGGGCATACTTGGGCAGGTTTTCGCGAATCTCGGGGCTGGCCAAAACATCCACATAGGCAAAGCGCTGACCACAGGCCATAACCGCCTGGGAGGTACGCATTGAAAAGCCACACTGGGGGGCGTTGGGGGAACCTTTCATATATAAAATCACAGCATTGTCATCGATTTGCTGCTTGATGGTATCCATAATATCCATGGGTTAGGCCTATCTCTTGAGTCAATCACGGTTTATTCAAACGCTCCGGCCTGGGCAAAAATTAAGCACCAGCAATACCTGAGTCAATCACTGCGTTATTCTACCCAAAAGACCTAGTTATTACACCCACAGATTCACCCCTGGGGCTATTTTTCTGGGGCACGCTTTGTTATATGATGTTAGATCGCAGCCAGCCCCGTGCTGGCTGTTTTCGTTTATGCGACAAACACACTCAACAAGAGACTATTAAGTGAAGTAAAAATTATGAACACCCAATACCTAATGAACAACTACGGCACCCGGCAACACACTCTGGTCAAAGGCGAGGGCTGTTACCTCTTCGACCGCCAGGGCCGACGTTACCTGGATGCCCTAAGCGGTATTGCGGTGTGTGGCCTGGGCCATAACTACGCGCCCTTAACCCAGGCCATTAGCGAGCAAGCCGCTACCCTGCTGCATATTTCCAACCTGTTTAATATTGAACATCAGGCTCGCCTGGCCGAGCAACTGTGCCAAATTAGCGGCATGGAGAAAGCCTATTTTGGCAACTCCGGCGCCGAGGCCAATGAGGCCGCGATTAAAATTGCGCGCAAGGTCGGCCACCAGCGCGGTATCGATAAGGCCCAGATTATTGTGGCCCAAAACAGCTTTCACGGCCGCACCCTGGCCACCCTATCGGCCACCGGCAACCCCAAAGTACAAGCTGGTTTTGAGCCCCTGGTGGAAGGCTTTGTACACGTGCCCTTTGACGATATCGAAGCCATCAAAGCGGCCGCCGGGCCCAATGTGGTGGCGGTACTGCTCGAACCCATTCAAGGCGAGGGCGGCGTTAACGTGCCAGCCGCTGACTACCTGGAACAGGTCGGCCAACTGTGCCAGCAGCACAACTGGCTGCTGATGCTCGATGAAATTCAAACCGGCAATGGCCGCAGCGGTGAGTACTTTGCCTTTCAACACGGCAATGCTAAACCCGATGTAATCACCACCGCCAAGGGCCTGGGCAATGGTCTACCCATCGGCGCCTGCCTCGCCAAAGGCGAGGCCGCCGAAGCCTTACAGGCGGGCAACCACGGCTCCACCTACGGTGGTAACCCGCTGGTGTGCGCCGGTGCCAATGTGGTGGTTGAAGCAATCAGCCAGGGCGATATTCTGGCCAATTGCCGCGCCCGGGGCGAGCAGCTGCGCAGCGGTATTGCCAAGGCCACCGAGGGCTCAGCGCTAGTGCGGCAGATTCGCGGCCAGGGCTTAATAACCGGCATCGAGCTTACCCAAGACTGTGGCGAGCTAGTGGAAGCAGCCTGGCAAGCGGGGCTTATTCTAAACGTGACCGCTGGCAATACCGTGCGCCTGCTGCCGCCCTTGATTATCGACAGCGAGCAGACCGAGCAACTGATTGCCACCGTGGCCAAATTGATTTTAGGCCTTAGTCAATAATAATGAAGTAATAGCAGGACAGTATTATGAAACCCAGACACTTTCTTACCCTAATGGACTTAAGCCCCAATGAGCTTAAGCATGTAATCGAGCGGGCAATTGAGCTAAAGGCCCTGCGCAAACAAGAAGTTAAAACGGAAACCCTGCCCGGCAAGGTGCTGGGCATGATCTTTGAAAAATCTTCCACTCGCACCCGAGTGTCATTTGAAGCGGGCATGGCACAACTCGGCGGCAGCGCCCTGTTTTTATCCCCCCGCGATACCCAGCTCGGCCGCGGTGAACCGATTGAAGATTCCGCCCGGGTGTTATCGCGCATGGTGGATATTGTGATGATCCGCACCCACGCCCACCAGCTTGTGGAAAGGTTTGCCGAATACTCCAAAGTACCGGTGATCAACGCCCTTACCGACGACTACCACCCCTGCCAATTGCTGGCGGATATACAAACCTATATCGAGCACCGGGGCAGTATTGGCGGCAAGACCGTGACCTGGGTGGGGGATGGCAACAATATGTGTCAGTCCTATATCAACGCCGCCGCCCAGTTTGATTTTAAACTCAATATCGCCTGCCCCAGCGGCTATGAGCCCAATGCCGAGCTAAGCGCGAAGCACAAAGACCGGGTCGAGATTTTCAGCGACCCCAAACTGGCCGTTAGCAATGTGGATCTGGTAGTCACCGACACCTGGGCGTCGATGGGCCAAGAGCAAGAAAAGCAGCAGCGTATCAATGATTTTGCCGGTTTCCAAGTCAGCGAAGAGCTGATGAGCCTGGCCGCAAGCGATGCCCTAATGATGCACTGCCTGCCCGCCTACCGAGGCCTAGAAGTGAGCGAAACCATATTGGATCGCGCCGACTCGGTAGTGTGGGACGAAGCGGAAAACCGCCTGCACGCCCAAAAGGCGCTGATGGAATTTTTGCTGGCCCAGCACTAAACCATGAGCAGCCACCTCAGTGTCGAACAAATTCGCTGCGCCTATCACGGCCAGGCAGTGGTCGATGGCCTTAGCTTTTCCATGGCCAGCGGCGATATCTGCTGCCTGCTAGGCCCCAGCGGCTGTGGCAAAACCACAGTGCTGCGTAGTATCGCCGGTTTTCACCCCCTAGAGGCCGGCACCATCACCCTAGATAAGCGCTGCCTCAGCCAAGCTGGCAGCAGCCTGGCCCCAGAGCAACGCCAGATCGGTATGGTGTTCCAAGATTACGCCCTGTTTCCGCACCTGACAGTGCTCGACAATATCGGTTTTGGGCTTAACAAACTCAGCCCCAGCGAGCGCCGCAACAAGGCCGAGCAAATGCTGTCCCTGGTGTCACTGCCAGACCTGGGCCAGCGCTACCCCCACGAGCTTTCCGGCGGCCAACAGCAGCGCGTGGCCCTGGCCCGGGCGCTGGCCCCCGAGCCCAAGCTGTTACTGTTGGATGAGCCTTTTTCCAGCCTTGATGTGGAGCTGCGCCGGAACCTGGCACTGGAGGTGCGCAATATTCTTAAAGCCCGGGGCATCAGCGCTATCCTGGTTACACACGATCAAGAAGAGGCCTTTGCCTTTGCGGATTTTATCGGCGTGGTCAATCAGGGCCGAATTGAGCAATGGGGCCAGCCTCACCAACTCTATCACCAACCCCGAAGCCGCTTTATGGCCAATTTTATCGGCCGTGGCGTCTTTGTGCCCGGGGTGGTAACTGGTGGCCAAGTCAAAACCGAACTGGGCTCAATTGACTGCCGAGGGGATTGCAGCGAAGGCAGCCAGATGGAAGTACTGCTGCGCCCAGACGCGATCGTACTGCAAAGCGATAGCCCTTACCGAGCCGAAGTGGTCAACAAGGTATTTGCCGGAACGGACAATCTTTATACCTTAAAACTGGCCAGCGGCAGCCAATTAGAGGCGGCCATACCCAGCCATCAGAACTACGCCATCGGCGAGACC
Organism: Cellvibrionaceae bacterium; assembly: GCA_025800435.1. GTDB lineage: Bacteria > Pseudomonadota > Gammaproteobacteria > Pseudomonadales > Cellvibrionaceae > Pseudoteredinibacter. Next base: position 7,944 of record JAOXRV010000379.1, read on the forward strand.
CTTAGCATTGCCGTGAACACCGACCACAGTATTGCCTTTAAGCTAAGCCCGCTTTGACACCCCGTAATCTCTCTGGCGCCCCAGTCATTCTTTAGAGTTATTGCTGACCACAAGCTTTGCTATAGCAGGCATTTTTATTATAAAACTTGGTAAATTAATGCAGACACAGTCTAAACATTTTTCCCCAGCACTGAGTAACTGCCACTATTGCCCCAACCATGAGTGAGCCTAGGTCAGCAGATTAGCGGCTACTGACCCCCGGGATAAACCACAACTTATCCACAAAATATCCCCATATTCTTAAGCTTGCTTTTATCCGGCAACCGCATTATCTTGTGTGCACTGCAAAGCAAACACCTAGATATAGGGTTTTTAGTGCTTTTACATGCCATAAAGCACTAGCCTCACCTACATTTAGGGGTAAGGCAAAAGCCTTAAGCACAAGCCCACTGGATAAGGGGCAAAAGCAAGACGCTAGCAAGGCGCTAAAAAGCACAAGGGCACAACAGGGTTGTAAAACTGCCACCGGCGAACAAGGCAGCTTAGATAACACTGGGCCAGGGGCTCGGCAACTTCAGCTGGGTAGCCTGAGCCGATTAGGGATAACAACAAGGATAGGCGGCAAAGATAGGCGGCAAAGTGATTGGCATAGACAAGAATAAACAGCAAATCATCGCAAATCCCAACATCCTCTTTACCCGTACAAGCCTGAAACAACAAGACCAAGGCCCTGCCCTGGGCAGAGGGCCTATGGCAGTTAGTCAGTAACCTTATCCATAGCGATGACTATAGCCAGCACAAAAGCAGCACACGTACACCCAAGCAGTAGCAAACAAACTGCAACAACCGACAATGATTTTTGCATAGCGAATGCGGAGAATTATATGCAAACCGAGACCCCAGTGACTGATTCGAGCAATCCAGCCCCTGTGACCGCACCATCTAGCGCTTCTACAGTATCTGCCACTGCCCCTGGGCAGTTGCGAGTGATTAAACGCAACGGCACTTTGGTGCCCTACGATGACAGCAAAATTGCCATCGCCATGACCAAGGCCTTTTTGGCCGTAGAGGGCGGCACCGCTGCCGCTTCTTCAAGAATCCACGAAATGGTGGCTAACCTAACGGCCCAGGTCAGCGCCACCTTTAAGCGCCGCATGCCCTCGGGCGGCACCATTCATATCGAAGACGTGCAAGATCAGGTAGAGCTGGCGCTAATGCGGTCGGGCGAGCAAAAAGTGGCCCGCGATTATGTACTCTACCGGGAAGAGCACGCCCGCCTGCGCGGCGATAAACAAGAGCCCAGCGCCGACCCAGACTACCCCGCGATCAACGTAGTTAACGCCAAGGGCGAACGCGAGACCTTAGACATTGGCCGGGTGCGCACCATTGTCGAAGCCGCCTGCGCCGGCCTTGAAGAAGTCTCGCCCAAGGCCATTCTCGACGATGCCATGCGCAACCTCTACGACGGTGTTTCACTCGAAGATGTCAACACCTCACTGGTGATTACCGCCCGCACCCTGGTTGAGCAAGAGCCCAACTACAGCTATGTAACCGCGCGCCTGCTAATGGATAAGTTACGCAGTGAAGCCCTGGGCTTTTTAGGCATCGCCAACTCCGCCACCCAGGCCGATATGGCACAGCTTTACACTCAAGCCCTGAGCGCTTATATCGACAAAGGCATTGAGCTGGAGCTGCTGTCGCCCAACTTAAAAGAGTATGACCTGGCCAAGCTGGGCGCGGCCCTGGATTACAGCCGCGATAGCCAGTTTACTTACCTGGGCCTGCAAACCCTGTACGACCGCTACTTTATTCACAGCGGCGATATCCGCATTGAGCTGCCACAGATCTTCTTTATGCGCGTAGCCATGGGCCTGGCCATTGAAGAGCCCAATAAAGACGAGCGCGCAATTGAGTTCTACCAGCTGCTGTCGTCCTTCGATTACATGAGCTCAACCCCGACCCTGTTTAACGCAGGCACCTTGCGCCCGCAACTGTCCTCTTGCTACCTGACCACCGTGCCTGATGACCTGCACGGTATTTACGGCGCCATGCAAGACAATGCCATGCTGTCTAAATGGGCCGGCGGCCTGGGTAACGACTGGACCCCAGTGCGTTCCCTCGGTGCTTACATCAAAGGCACCAACGGCAAATCCCAAGGTGTGGTGCCCTTCTTAAAAGTGGCTAACGACACGGCGGTAGCCGTCAACCAGGGCGGCAAGCGCAAGGGCGCCGTATGTGCCTACCTGGAGACCTGGCACCTGGATGTCGAAGAGTTTGTGGAGCTGCGTAAAAATACCGGCGACGACCGCCGCCGCACCCACGATATGAACACCGCCAACTGGGTGCCCGACCTGTTTATGAAGCGCGTGTTTGAAGGTAAAGAGTGGACGTTATTCTCGCCCAACGATGTGCCCGACCTACACGATTTGTACGGCGCCGCCTTTGAGGCCCGCTACTGCGAATACGAAGCCATGACCGAGCGCGGCGAGCTTAAACTTTATAAGCGCGTAAAAGCCGAAGAACTGTGGCGTAAAATGCTAGGCATGCTGTTTGAAACCGGCCACCCTTGGATCACCTTTAAAGACAGCTGCAACCTGCGCAGCCCACAACAGCACGCCGGTGTGGTGCACTCTTCCAATCTGTGTACCGAAATTACCCTAAACACCAAGGCCAACGACGAAATCGCCGTGTGCAACCTGGGCTCGGTTAACCTGGCCCAGCATATTGTCGACGGTAAACTCGATACCGATAAGCTACAGCGCACCATTAACACCGCCGTGCGTATGCTTGATAATGTAATCGATATTAACTACTACTCGGTCGATACCGCGCGCGATTCCAATATGCGCCACCGCCCAGTTGGCCTGGGTTTAATGGGTTTCCAAGACGCCCTTTACCTGCAAAATATCGCCTATGGTTCAAGCGAAGCAGTAGAGTTTGCCGACCGCTCCATGGAAGCCATCAGCTACTACGCCATTGCCGCATCGAGCCAATTGGCAACCGAGCGCGGCGCCTACTCCAGCTTTGACGGCTCACTCTGGAGCCAGGGTATTTTACCGATCGACTCGATCGCCAAATTGGCCGAGGCACGGGGCGAGCAATACCTGCAGATGGACCGCAGCCAAACCCTCGACTGGGATAGCCTGCGTCAAAAAGTTAAAGCCCAGGGCATGCGCAACTCGAATGTAATGGCCATTGCCCCGACCGCCACCATCGCCAATATCACCGGGGTTTCCCAGTCGATCGAGCCGACTTATCAAAACCTCTATGTTAAGTCGAACCTGTCGGGTGAGTTTACCGTGGTTAACCCCTACCTGGTACGCGAGCTAAAAGCCCGCGGCCTGTGGGATACGGTAATGACCAATGACCTGAAATACTACGAAGGTTCGGTGCAGAAGATCGACCGTATCCCCGCCGATTTAAAAGCGGTTTACGCCACCGCCTTTGAGGTAGAGCCGCGCTGGATTGTCGAGGCCGCCAGCCGTCGCCAGAAGTGGATTGACCAGGCCCAGAGCCTCAACCTGTACATCGCCGAAGCCAATGGTAAAAAACTCGATATTACCTACCGCATGGCTTGGTTTAGCGGCTTAAAAACCACTTACTACCTGCGCGCCCTGGCCGCCACTAGCACCGAGAAGTCCACCATCGACACCGGTGCCTTGAATGCGGTAGCCGCCAGTGCCGAGCCAGCTGGCCCGGCCGAGGTGCCCAAGGCCTGCTCACTGGACGACCCCGATTGCGAGGCCTGCCAGTAAAGCCCGTAAAGGATAGTTAAATAGTTAAATAGTTTTGGGGGAGAGCGTCTGGGCAGGGGCCATTGGCCCCTGCCCAAGACCTTTTCAAAACATTGCAAGACCAGTATATGAGCTAACCACCAAGCACTAACGGTTAAAGGATCACTCTATGTTAAGTTGGGACGATTACAGCGAAGACGCCAACAACCCCGCAGCAGCCGCTGCACCACCGCCAGCTGCAGCCGCCGCTGAGCCAGCGCCTGCAGCAGCAGCCGCTCCAGTTCCGGAGGCCGCAGCCGCGCCAGCCCCGGCCGAGCCCGCGCCCCAAGCGGCAGCGACCACCGAGGTTGTCAGCCAGGCCAGTGCCAATAGCGTGCCGGCGGCCACCGATATTTTTGCCGATATTGACCTCAACGCCGAGGAAATGGCCGCCGGTTTGGCCGATTTAGAAATGACCGGCGCGCGCGTTCGCGCCGAAGATAAACGCATTATTAATTCCAGCAGCGATGTCAATCAGGTTGTACCCATTAAGTACGACTGGGCCTGGCAAAAATATCTGGACGGTTCCCAAAACCACTGGATGCCCCAGGAAATCTCCATGGCCGCCGACCTGACCCTGTGGAAGAGCGCCGATGGCCTATCCGAAGACGAGCGCCGCATTGTTAAAATGGGCCTGGGCTATTTCGCTACCGCCGACACGGTGGTAGCCAATAATCTGGTTCTGTCTATTTACCGCCATATCACCGCCCCTGAGTGCCGCTTTTATATTGGTCTGCAGTTTCGCGAAGAGCTGATCCACGCCCACTCCTACCAGTACTGCATTGAGTCCCTGGGTATGGACGATGGCGAAATCTGGAATATGTACCGCGAGCAGCCCTCGGTGGCACGCAAGGCTGCCTGGAGCCTCAAACACTCCGAGGCTATGAACCGTCCAGGCTTTAAAACCGGCACCCCCGAGAACGACCGCGAGTTTTTGAAAAACCTGATCAGCTACTATGTGGGCGCCGAAGGCATCTTCTTCTACTGTGGTTTTGCCGCTATCTTACAGATGGGCCGACAAAACAAAATGACCGGTGTGGCCGAGCAGTTCCAGTATATTTTGCGCGACGAGTCCATGCACCTGAACTTCGGTATCGATCTGATCAACCAGATCAAAATCGAAAACCCCGGCCTCTGGGATCAAGCAATGCAAGATACCACCACCCGCCTGATTGCCGAGGCGGTGATGCTTGAGTGTGAATTTGCCCGGGACATGGTTCCCAGGGGCGTACTGGGTATGAACGCCAATATGATCGAGCAATACCTGAAGTTTATTGGCAACCGCCGCCTCACCCAGCTGGGTCTAAAAGAACTGTGGAAAGGGGTCGACAATCCCTTCCCCTGGATGAGCGAAATTATGGACCTGCGCAAAGAAAAGAACTTCTTTGAAACCAAGGTCACCGAGTACCAGCAAGCCGGCGCGCTTTCCTGGGACTAAACAACAAAGGCCCGAACAATTGTTCGGGCCTTTTTATTAACGAGCAGTACTAAGCAACCTGCGAGACCAACATGAGCACAAACAAAGATCTGGAGAAGGAAGCCACCCTGATGGCCCTCGATCAACTGGCACAGACACTGGAAGTCATGAACAGTGTGGTCAAACGGCTGCGCTATAGCCTGACCGACAACCCCGCCGTCAACAACAACCGCCCTGCTGTTAACCCCCCAAAACCACAAAGTAAACAGCCCGAAAAGGTAAAGCTACACTAAAGTGCCATTTTGGCAGCTAAAACGCCTTTCTTGATGAACAGCGCTTGCCCCACACCTAGTGGCCCCGTAAACTGCAAGTGTGTCTGCGGATTGGTGGGCACACTATAAAAAAGAGTAAGGAAACTCCCAGGAGCAATAACCAGGAAGGTTAACGGATGCGCCTAAACAGGGATGAAACAAGGAAGAATGTCGATCAGGGATAGGAATAAGGATCGGGTTAATAGGTAGAAATTTCGGGCCAGCTTTGCTGGCCTTTTTACTTTTTAGCCCTTTGGTTTTTAGCACTTTGGTTTTTTAGTTACTTTGCTTCACTTTCGCTATTGCGTTAAGCAGCGCCCAAACTCGAACGCTGCTTAAACTGAGCTTAGACCACCACCCGACGCTGCCACAGCGCACCAGCGCCAAAGAAGAGCAAGCAGGCAAACAGGCTGCCAAGCAGCGGCCAGTCCCATTCAAACTCATTGTCTTGGGCTTGCACTTCTTCCAGCTTTTGCCCTTCCACCTGCTCACTGGGCTGGCTGGGAGCGATTACCTGGGCGGCCACTTCGGGGGCTGGCAGAGCAATATCCAGACCGAAACCCTGGGCTTGTTGCTCGATAAACTCGCGCATCTTTTCGTTCTTAACCAGTAAGTCGTATTTGTTTAGCAGCTCCTGGTAGCGCTCGATAATGGTACTGAGGGTTTCAGGGTTGGCCTGCCAGTATTCCTTGCGGTTGGCCTCTAGCATCCACTCCAACATTTGCGCCTGGGATTTGGGGTTAACTTCTTCAAACCACTTATCCAAATCGAGTTGGTGTTTGTCCTTTACGTAGACCTCGTAAAATTCCTGCCATTGATCGTCGCGCACCAAGTTCGGGTCGACCACCTGCCAGCCCCAGAAGTTGGCCAGCTGCCCGGCCAGGGTGACGGCGCCGGAGTAGCCCTCAACCTGCATCTCTTCGATCCAGCGTTTGTGGAATTGGCGGGTGCGCAGTTCTTTGAATAGGAATTTATCGGCACCTTCGGCTTTCGGGTTGCTGGCATCGCGCAAATTGCTGATCATCATCTCGGGGCTTTTGCCGTCGATATTGCGAATCGCCAAGGACAGGGAGCCGTAGTATTCAAACGGGTCGTCTGAACTGAGCATGCCGTAAACATTGGATGAACGCGAGAACAAGGCGACATCGGTTCCGGAGAGCTGCTTGGCGTAGAGGCCCGTGGCCTCCTTGCCCCAGCGATCTTTATCGGCGCCAAAGTAGTAGCCCATTTTGCCCATATACAGATCTGCAATCTTGGCATCGCTCTCCCAGGTTTCGGGGTTAAACACACTGTTGTTTACCCCGGAACCATAATTACCCGACTGATTCGAGAAGATGCGCACACTCGAAAGATACTCCGCTTCTTCAGCATCCATGCCCTCAGCCTTTAACTGCTCGGCTATACGCTGGCTGTTTTTCCACAGTGAGTTGCCCTCTTCTTTAAGCTTGGCCACGGCCTCAATAGATTTGGCCAAACGCTGCATAATATTGGGGAAGGCATCACGGTACAGGCCGGTGGCCGACAGTACCACATCCACCCGTGGGCGTTTTAGCTCGCTGGCCGGGGTAATTTTAAAGCCGCTGACTCGTCCGCCTGGGGCCCATTCAGGTTCAACCCCCATGGCGCGCATGGCCTGGGCTTCTAATACGCCGTAGTGGCGCATAGTTTCTATCGACCAGAGCGAGAAAGCCAATTTATCGGGGTAGCGACCGTGTTTTTTATAATAGTCTGCGATCAGCTGCTCAGTCAGTTCCGCACCCTGCTCCCAGGCAGCCTTGGTAGGCACCTTGGAAGGATCAAAGCCAATTAGGTTAAAGCCGGTGGGCAATGACTCTGGGTGGCGAATAGGATCACCGCCGTTGCGCACTTCAATAAACTCACCCTGCAAGCCCTTGACCAGGTTATTCAGCTCTTCAATACCGGCATAGTTCGCATAGTGTTTTCTGGCGCTGCTTAACAGCGTCGCCAGCGGCTCACCGAACTCGCTCTGCCAGCGTTGCTGCCTGGCGGCCGGGTCAGCCAGGGCATTGATGGCTGCGGCCTCGGCGGTGGGACTGACCACCCAGTCACGCAACAGTTTAAAGCCCGCCAAGTTTTGCAATGACTCGTCTTCTTCACTGGTGAAAATTTGGCTAAATACATTACTGCGGCCGTCATCATGCTGATGCAGATCAATATTACCGCTGTAGTGCTTTTTTTCGTACTCGCTGGCCGGGGTTAAAAATTCGCCGCCCAGCATTTGCAGCAAGGTCGATATCTGCAAGGCTTGACGCGGCAGCTCGCCAAAGCTGTGCAGGCCCAGCGGCTGGTTTTGTGCAGCCAAGTCTTCCATATACTCGTGCAGGGCATCCAAAAAAGCTGGGAAATCAGCATCAATTTTTGGCTGATCCCAGTTCATGTCTTCGCACAGTTTTTCGTTCAGACAGGTAGCGACAATTTGTTTGCCAGTCTTCACTTTAACGCCGCCCTCATCAAGGGAGTTATACTGGTGCATCAGCTCGTGAATATCCGCCAGTTTGCCCTGTAGGCCAGCCGCGGCAAAGGGCGGGGTCATATGGGCCAGCACGGTGGCATTGCCACGGCGCTTGGTCTGCATGGCCTCGCCCACATCGTCCACAATAAAGGGGTAAAACACCGGGGTATCGCCCACGGCTAGGTTACCGTCATCGTAAACCGACAGGGCCCGCTCTTTACCCGGCAGGTACTCTTGCGAGCCGTGGGTGCCGAGGTGAATAATCGCATCGCTGCCAAAGTACTTGCGCACATAATAGTAGGCAGCCAGATAGTAGTGGTTTACCGGAATGGTTTTTTTATGGTACATGCCCTGCTCTTTATCCGCGCTGTCCGAACGCGGTGGCTGGCGCAGTACCAACATATTACCGGCGCGGATACGGGGAATCACAAACTGCTGTTTGCCATCGCGCTCGACCACCATAAAGTTATCTTCGGGCTGGCCCCAGTGCTCGGTGATACGCTCGCGGTTAGGCTTGGGCAGCTTCGCAAACCAGGCCTTATACTCGTCCACGGGCATCAACTCGGCCTGGTCGTTATTTAATAAGGTGTCCAGCTCATAGGCCCGGTAAAACGGCTCTAAGATGGCGTCCACTTGGTCGGTAAAATACGATTCTTCTACCGCCGGAATGCTGTAGCCCTCTGCGTTTAAACGCCCGGCAATGGCGCGCAAGCTATCGGGCACATTTAAAAACGAAGCGCCCACATCAGAGCTGCCCCAGACCATCACTGCCAACTTTTTATCGCGGTTGGCTTTGCGTTTTAGCTGGCTGTGCCTAAGCGTCTTATCCACCAAATATTGTAGTTGGTAGTCGATCACCTGGGTTTGCTCGCTGATGTCGTCCTTGGCGGCAATGGTGGTTGGGTCGATCACCCCGGCGGTTTCGGGCAGCACCAGGGCGAATGGTGTCATCATTGGCGAAATGCCTTGGGTATCTTGCTCCCAGGTTTGCTGATCACCATCGTAGTACTGCAGGCCCTGTAATACCGGCACACCCAAGCGGCTAAATTCAGCATGGCGCTTATCGGCCCAGTGGATAGAACGCAAATTAATGATGGCATCAACTACAGTGCGCGGGCCCTGTTCGCTCTGCTCTTGTAATAAGGGCAAATAATTCGAGGCGCGTGGGCTCATCTCAAAGTAATAGGGCAAGGCGATCGCGCCCTTGGCTTCTATCGCCTTGATCGCCGCGTCGACCAACTGAGTTTCCATCGACTCAACCATGGCGCGCTGCATCGACAAGCCAATAAGCGGTTTATCAGCGGGCGCTTTGCGCCAAGCCATAAAACTGGCTCGGTCGGCAAAAATTAGCTGTTCATAATCTGGGTGGTAGAAACCGATACTGGGAAACTCGATCGCTTTAGGGACCTGACAATCTTGCTGCTGCAGCACTTTACAACTGCTAAATACCAGCATACGGCTTAAGTTTTCTCGCCCGCCATTGTCGTAATAGTCGTGCAGGGCCTTGGCATCAGCGCTATTAATGCCGATGGTCAAGGCTTTTTCACTCAACCAGTTAATTGCCAGCAATTTGGTTTTGCCCAGATCGACCTGCTTTAACAACGGCAAATATACCCCGTAGGCCTGCTTGCTGCTGCGCGCTGAGACTGCATCGAGTACCACCAGATCAAAGCGGCTAAAATAATTGAGTGCCTCTAGGGGCTCGCCCAAATCCGCCTGGGCTTTTTGGCTGATTTTCAAACCCAGCTTATCGCCTGATTGTTCTAGCAGCTCTTTCAAACGCGAGACCTTGGCTTTATTGCTGTGCCCAGCACTGACAAACAGTACGGAATATTGCTCTGGGTGCACATGGTCGCTATCGCCGTGAGCCTGGGCCAGGGTATTAAACCCCAGAGCTAAAAACGCAGCCAGCAAAAGGGTAAGCGTGCGTGTCTGCTGTATTGTTTGCTGTGTTAAAGTTGCCATTGATACTTGCCTTATTCAGGGATATACACAATCGAGCCATCGGCCATTTTGTAGGCGGTGCCAGCTTTTACGCCATCGCCCGAGCCAATTTCGCCGTTGCTTTTATAGGTTTTAATGGTTTCGCCGTCTTTAATTACCATTTCCATATTCGGCTTGCCCGCGTTTTTAATCACCGTGACATCCTCTTCCAAAAAGGGGTTCATGGGGTTTTGGGCAATAGCTATCAATAACGCGGCGATCAATACCAAAAACACGTCGACTAGGTTCACTACCGACAGAGCCGGGTTAATGGCTTCGTCTTCATCAAGTAGCTTCATCAACCGCCTCCCCCAGGGTCATAATGCCCTGCTCGCTGCGCTGGCGGCTGATCATCACCAGCTCACCGGCCAACCAGCGCTTTTTGACACTGGCAATCCAAAAGGTGATAGAAGCGATAACCAGGCCAAAAATAACCGCCGAGAAGGCCACAATCAGGTTTTCAGAAATACCTTGAACATTGCCATTGGCCAAACTTTTTAGGGCCGGGCCCATCGGCACCATGGTGGCGATCAGACCGAGCATGGGCGCCAAGCGACTGACCGTGCGCACCCCTTCTAATTCACCCAGAGCCAATACATCTAGCTCGTCCTGGCTGATATTGGTATCGGCTCGGGCCGCAGCTACCAGTGGGTAGCCGTTAAAGCTGGCACTTAGTTGGGCGCTTAGGCCACGCTCGGCCAGGCCCTGGTAATCAACGCGGTAGCGGCGGCGCTGCAAGGCCTGGGTGGTAAACCGACCCAGCGCAAATAAGCTATAGGCAAACAGCACCACTAATAGGATCAGCACCGGCGCCAGAAAGAAATCTGACAATTGGTACATTAAGTTTTCTAACCAAACAATGGACATAGTTTCTCCAGCTTCTAGCTATCGGTGTCAGCGGTACCGTTAACCAGTACCTCAGTCGCCTTTAAGTCGTGTTTTTGCAGCAGATCAAAAATATTAAGCAGATCTTGCAGCTCGGTTTGCTTATCGCCGGCAATAAATATCTGGGGCTTAAGCTTGCCGCCGTAGCGCGCCACGGTGGCTTCAAAATCTGCCTTAAAATCTTGCCATTGATCATACTCGCGCTTGTTAATGGCCCACAGCTTAGGCCGCTGACCCAGGCTGATGGTGATATTGTGGGCACTGACTTTTACATTGTGGCCATTATCACTTTCGGGTAGTTCCAGTTGCAGGGCCTCGGGTATTACTTGTGAAGTCAACAACAAAAACACCAACAGAATAAAAATCACATCCAACAGCGCGGTCATATCGGGAAAGCCAACGCCCAGTTCTTGCTCGCCATTAACGGGGGCGCGAATCATATCTATTCTCCGGCCCGATAATAGGCGCTGTTTAAGCTAGCGGTCATGGTCTCTATCCGCGCCTGCCCCCACAGCATTAGCCCCTGCCCCAAGCCTAGCGCGGGTATGGCAATTAACAGACCAATAGCGGTGGTGCTCATGGCCTGCCACATGCCCTCGGCCAGCAGCGCTGGGGTCACCGGCCCACTGTGGCTGGCAACCTCTTGGAACATGGTGATAATGCCCAGCACTGTGCCCAGCAAGCCCAACAGTGGGGCCAGTGCACCCAGTAATTGCAGCAGCCGGCAGCGGCGCTGCAACAGCAAGCGCTGTTGTTCTAGCCACAGCGCCAGCTGGGCCTCAACCACCTCGCTGCCGGCGGCGGCGGTTTGCTGCAATAAAGCCATGCCCTGGGGCAGACCCTGGCGCCCGGCATCGGCTTTAGCAGCCATCGAAAAGCGGGCAAACACCCACAGCCGCTCTAGCAATAAGGCCAG
>JAOXRV010000126.1 GCA_025800435.1 Cellvibrionaceae bacterium
CTTCATTCCGAGACTGATACACAACGGCTCAAAGCGCTGCGCCAAGGAAAAGAGTGGCACCGAGAGGCTCTTAATCACATACGGCAATGCCATCAGTGTATTCACCACAATCACCAGCGCAAAGGCGTAATCAGGGGCATAGCTAAAGCGATTTAGCAGCAGGAACAGCCCGGTACTGAGTACCACACTCGGCGTAACCAGAATAAGCATGGCGCTAAACTCCAGATAATCGGCGCTACGCTTGGCCTTTTTCAGGCGGTAGATACGGCTGGTTAAGAGTATGGATACGCCACACCCCAGCGCCAGTAGTGCGCTGCACAGTGCAATGCTCAGCGAGTGGTAGGTCGCGCTCCATAGCGCACTATCGCTAACCACCATCCAAAAGCGCGGATTGATTCCGGCAAAGACCACTGCCACAAGCGGTGGCAGCAGAAGCAGTAGGCATACCCCTATCCATAGGCTGTCCCAGATATTGAGCCATTTTGAGGTGACAAAGATCGGGCGCTGTCTGTGCGGCATCGCGCCACTCCCCCTCTTTTTAGTAATACGCTGCACCAGCAGCGAAAAGAGCAATGTCAGCAGGATCTGCCACAGCCCCAAGATGGCAGCAAAGGCAAGGTCAAAGTCGTAGTGGATCGCCTGATAGATAGCAAGCTCAATGGTGGTCGCTTTCGGGCCACCACCCAGCGCCATGACAATGGCAAAGCTGGTAAAACAGAGCATAAACACCAGCGAAGCAATGGACAGCAGCTGCGCCTGCATCGCTGGCCACTCAATAAGCTTAAAGCGCGTCCATGCCCCCATCCCTAGATGATAGGCCAGCTGGTGCTGCTGAGTGGGGATCGTCTCTAGAGCCTGGATAAAGATACGCACACTCAAGGGCAGGTTAAGAAACACATGCGCCAGCAGTATCCCCGAAAGGCCATAGATAGAGAAATCCTGCCACGCAAACAGACGCAGTAGCCAGCCACTATTGCCATAGATAGCCACAATACCAAACACCGCGACCAACACCGGTAGCACAAAGGTCATGGCACACAGACGCAGTAGCCAGCGCCGCCCCCAGAAGCGGCGTCGATATAGCGCCAGTGCAATAGGGATCGCCCCTAATAGGCTAAGCAGTGTCGAGAGAAAGGCCTGCTTGAGGCTAAACAGGGTAATGCGCCAGATATA
>JAOXRV010000396.1 GCA_025800435.1 Cellvibrionaceae bacterium
TAAACTGCCCAAAAGGGAGATGACACATGAAAGAGACAGATCTCAATATAGACGCCAACATCATTCTTGACGCCATCCGTAAAGGCTCTGGATTATCCGGCAAGGATGGCGCCTTAACCCCACTTATCAAGCAGATTGTAGAGCTGGCCATGCAGGCTGAGCTTGAACAACATATTACCGAAAAGGAGGAGCCTAACCGTAAAAATGGCACCACCAAAAAAACAATGAAGTCCGCATCTGGCGAATTTGAACTCAACACGCCACGAGATCGAGCTGGCACCTTCGAGCCGCAGCTGGTCAAGAAGCACCAAACTCACATTACCGATGAACTTGAGCGCAAAGTAATCGGCCTCTTTGCCCTTGGTAACAGCTACCAAGATATTCGTGGGCACATTGAAGAGCTTTACGGCATCAACCTATCCAATGGTACGCTTAACACCATCACCGACAAGCTCATCCCGGAACTACAGGCCTGGCGAGAGCGCGCTCTTGATGAAATTTACCCCATCATCTGGATGGACGCCATTCACTACAAAATCAAAGAGAACGGCCGCTATGTTAGCAAGGCCATTTACACGATTCTCGCTCTAATTATCGAAGGCCGAAAAGAGCTACTAGGCCTGTATTTATCCGACCAGGAAGGCGCCCACCATTGGCTTAGCGTGCTGACCGACCTTCAGAACCGAGGCGTAAAAGATATTCTGATCGCTTGCGTAGATGGCCTAAAGGGCTTCCCAGAAGCCATTGAAAGCATCTATCCAGATACTGAAATCCAACACTGCATAATCCACCAAATTCGCAACTCTATGAAGTACGTAGCCTCTAAGAACCAGCGGGCCTTTATGAGTGACTTAAAGACCGTCTACAAGGCAACAACTCTTGGGGCCGCAGAGGCCGCCCTGGATGAGCTTGAAGCCAAATGGAACAAGAAATACCCAATGGTAATTAAATCATGGCGAAGCAAATGGCTAACGCTATCTGCCTACTTCAAGTATCCGGATTATGTGCGCAAAGCTATATACACGACCAACGCTGTAGAAGCCGTACACCGACAGTTTCGCAAACTCACCAAAACCAAAGGCGGTTTCCCAAACGAAAACAGCTTACTCAAATTGCTTTACGCCGGTATACTAAAAGCCTCTGAGCGCTGGACTCATCCAATACAGAATTGGAACCTCACGCTATCTCAGCTGATGATCCACTTTCCTGAGCGATTGGACGAGCACATTAGCTTATGAAGCGTGACACAGAATTTTGAACGCCCTCTTGATTTCAGGTTTGGTCACCTTCAATCAAAACCGGTAACCCTCTCTTTTTCAAGAGGGAGTGTCAGATTTGGTCTGAACTAATCCATCTTAGCTTTTAACAACCGCCGATGGCCCAGCAGAAACTGGGCTGCTAGTTTTCCTTTTTTTGTCTGCGTCGCTTTTCTTTGCGCTTTTCCCAGTTACTCACCACATGCCAGCGCCAAAAGGCTTGGATAAATAAATACCCCGTACAGCCGGCGATAACGGCGCAAAACAGTGAGCCGGTTACCAGTGGTACCCACAGTTTGGGAAACTCGGTGCTGAGCCAGTGCCAAGACAGTTCTATGCTAAATTCCAGCTCCGGGCTTTGCAGTATCCAGGCCCCCAGTTTATAGCAGGCGTAGAACATGGGGGGGATGGTGATGGGGTTGCTGATCCAGATTAGGCCCACCGAGATGGGCAGGTTGCTGCGCAGGGCAAAGGCCATTAGCGCGGCCATAATCATCTGGCCGGGCAGGGGGATAAAGCAGCAAAACAAGCCGACAAAAAATGCCACCGACACCGAGTGGCGGTTTAAGTGGAATAGGTTAGGGTCTTCCAGCAAGCTACCTAATAGGTGTAGTCCCGGTTGTTTTTTAACCTTCTCGGGGTGGGGCATATAGCGCTTAAGCAGCTTTTTTGGCATTTTGAATCAGGCTAATTACTGAGGGGCTATCAGGCAATCTAAGGCCAACGATTATGCCTTTTAATTATGACAACAACCAGTCTAATAATAGGCTGATTTAACAGCCATTGATCTGGATACTAAGCCCCCCTTTTTTATATTACATACCCATATTGTCGACAAAAGTATAGCTAAGCTCGCCTTGACAGGGGGTTATTTGGCCAATATTATGGCGCCCACGTTCAGATTGTTGACAATCTTGCTGCTAAACACCATTTGTCATCTGCGGCTATTGGCCCCGTGCAAGGGTTTGGCAACAACTTCGAGGTGATATTTGGAAACACTGCCCCCGCTAACCATTGCCGACAAGGTCTTTGCCGATCTGGTGCGCGCTATTGTGGAAGGGCAGATCCCCGCCGGCAGTAAAATCTCCGAGCCAGAACTGGCCAAATCTCACGGTATATCCCGCGGCCCCCTGCGCGAGGCCATTGCCCGGCTTGAGGCCTGTGGCCTAGTGATTCGCAAGCCCAATGTGGGCGCCCGGGTGGTGATGCTGTCGGCCCAGGATATGGTGGAAATCTCCGAGGTGCGCGAGCCGCTAGAGGGCATGGCCTGCCGCCTGGCTGCCGAAAAGAGCACCCCAGAGGATATCCGCGAGCTGCGTGCCCTATTAGAGCAGCACCAGGCCCAGGATGCCCTGCAAAAAGGCCAGGGCTATTTCCAAAAGGCCGGCGATCTCGATTTTCACTACCGCATTGTGCAGTGCTGCAAAAACCAAAAATTGATTGGCCTGCTGTGTGATGATCTGTACCACCTGGTGCGCATGTATCGCTACCAATACGGCATGCCCAGCCCCAGGGCCCAGCGGGCCTTTGGCGAGCACACTTTAATTATTGATGCCATTGAAGAGGGTGACGGTGAGCTGGCCGAAATGCTAATGCGCCACCATATTCGGGCGTCGCGTAAAAATATTCAGGCCCGTTTGCTGCAGGCAGCGGACCAGGCCCAAGCCATTAACCCATAGGAGGATCCCCATGTCTGATCGTCTCTCGCCCGGTGCCAAGTTTCGCAAAGCGCTGGCTGATAATAAACCACTGCAAATTGTCGGCACCATTAACGCCTATGCCGCGATGATGGCCAAACAAAACGGCCACCAGGCTATTTACCTGTCCGGTGGCGGTGTGGCCAATGCCTCCTATGGCCTGCCCGATTTGGGTATGACCTCGCTCAACGATGTATTGGTGGATGTACAGCGTATTACCTCGGCCTGTGATCTGCCGTTATTGGTGGATATCGATACCGGTTGGGGCGGCGCCTTTAATATCGCCAAAACCGTGCGCGATATGGAAAAGGCCGGCGCCGCCGCCGTTCACCTCGAAGACCAGGTTGCGCAAAAACGTTGCGGCCACCGCCCCAATAAAGAAATAGTGTCTACCGACGAAATGTGCGACCGCATTCGCGCCGCAGTTGATGCCCGCAGCGATAAAGACTTCTTTATTATGGCCCGCACCGATGCCTTTGCCCAAGAGGGCCTGGATGCCGCATTAGAGCGCGCCAAGGCCTACGTTGCCGCCGGTGCCGACGGTATTTTTGCCGAAGCCGTAAAAACCGAAGAACACTACCGCGCCTTTGCCACCTTAGGTGTGCCAATCTTGGCCAATATTACCGAGTTTGGCCAGACCGAACTGTGGAGCCGCCAGGAGCTGGGCGAGTGGGGCGCGGCGATGGTGTTATACCCATTGTCTGCCTTCCGCGCCATGAACAAAGCCGCCGAAACCGTGTACAAGGCAATTTTGGAAGACGGCCACCAGCGCAATGTGGTCGATACCATGCAGACCCGTATGGATCTGTACGATTACCTCGGCTATCACGAGTATGAGCAAAAGCTCGATGCCCTGTTTGCCGAAGGCAAAAATAAATAGGGCCTCGGCCCGCTTAACCCGTTAATAAACACTCAAGCAAATTACTAAAATTTGGAGAATAAAAATGGCTAAAGTATTAAGCGGTGCTGGCCTGCGCGGCCAAGTAGCCGGTAAAACTGCCTTATCAACCGTCGGCAAGTCCGGTTCCGGTTTGACCTATCGTGGCTACGATGTCAAAGATCTAGCAGAAAAATGCGAGTTTGAAGAAGTTGCCCACCTTATTTTAAAAGGTGCTCTGCCCACCCAAGCCGAGTTGGATGCCTACAAAGCCAAGCTGAAAACTCTGCGCGGCCTGCCGGCCCCATTAAAAACCGTACTTGAGAACATCCCCAAACAAGCCCACCCCATGGACGTTATGCGTACTGGTGTTTCTATGTTGGGCAACCTCGAAACCGAGATGAGCTTTGACGAGCAGGGCGATCAAGCCGATCGCATTCTGGCGGCCTTAAGCTCGATGATTTGCTACTGGTATCGCTTTAGCCACGATGGCGTGCAGATCGAAACCGAAACCGACGACGACACTATTGGTGCCCACTTCCTGCATATGCTGCGCGGTGAAAAGCCCAATCAGCTGCACGAGCGGGTTATGAATGTATCGCTGATTCTGTACGCCGAGCACGAGTTTAACGCCTCCACCTTTACCGCTCGCGTGTGTGCCTCTACCTTGTCTGATATGCACAGCTGTGTGACCGGCGCCATCGGTTCCCTGCGTGGCCCACTGCACGGTGGCGCCAATGAAGCGGCTATGGAAATGATCGAAAACTGGCAGTCTGCGGACGAAGCCGAGCGCGAAATGATGGGTATGCTAGCGCGCAAAGAAAAGATTATGGGCTTTGGCCACGCGATCTATTCCGAGTCTGATCCGCGCAACGCCATTATCAAGCAATGGTCCGAAAAGCTGGCCGCCGATGTCGGCGACGATGTGCTCTACCCAGTATCCGTACGCTGTGAAGAAGTGATGTGGCGCGAGAAGAAACTGTTCTGTAACGCCGATTTCTTTCATGCCTCGGCCTACCACTTTATGGGTATCCCCACCAAGCTGTTTACCCCCATCTTTGTGGTATCGCGGGTAACCGGTTGGGCCGCCCACGTGATGGAGCAGCGCGCCGATAACCGCATTATTCGGCCTTCGGCCGAGTACACCGGTGAAGAGCTGCGTGCGGTTCCCGCCATTGCCGATCGCTAAGCGCTCGGTTGGCTAAGTTTTTCCCGGTGGTCGCTGGCTTCTTGTGGCCGCCGGGTTTTGTGTTTTAGCTCCAAGGCTTTTGTCCATGGGGTTTTACTCGTTACCGTTATATTGTTAAAGGTGTCAAATGAACACTGAATACCGTAAAGCTCTGCCCGGTGCCGATATCGATTTTTTCGATACCCGCGCGGCGGTAGAAGCGATTAAGCCTGGTGCCTACGCCAAATTAAACTACACCTCAAAGGTGTTGGCTGAACAGCTGGTACGCCGCTGTGAGCCCGAAACCCTGAGCGATTGTTTGAGCCAAATTATCAATAAAAAACGCGATTTGGATTTTCCTTGGTACCCAGCCCGAGTGGTCTGCCACGATATTTTAGGCCAAACCGCGCTGGTGGATTTGGCCGGTCTGCGCGATGCGATTGCCGAGCAAGGTGGCGACCCCGCCAAAGTTAATCCGGTGGTGCCCACCCAGTTGATTGTGGATCACTCGCTGGCGGTTGAGGCCCCCGGTTTCGACCCCGATGCGTTTGATAAAAACCGCGCCATCGAAGATCGCCGCAACGAAGATCGCTTTCACTTTATTGAGTGGACCAAAACCGCCTTTAAAAATGTGGATGTGATTCCCGCCGGTAACGGCATTATGCACCAGATCAATCTGGAGAAAATGTCGCCGGTGATTCAAAACCGCGATGGCGTTGCCTACCCGGATACCTGTGTCGGCACCGACTCCCACACTCCCCATGTGGATGCCCTGGGTGTGATCGCCATTGGCGTGGGTGGCCTGGAAGCCGAAACCGTGATGTTGGGCCGCCCCTCGATGATGCGCCTGCCCGATATTGTCGGCGTTAAACTGACCGGCAAGCGCAAGCCCGGTATTACCGCCACCGACATTGTGTTGGCCATTACCGAATTTTTGCGCCAACAGCGGGTGGTGTCGTCCTACCTGGAGTTCTTTGGCGAAGGTGCCGCCGAGCTCAGCATTGGCGACCGCGCGACTATCTCTAATATGACCCCCGAATACGGCGCCTCGGCCGGTATGTTCTATATTGACCAGCAGACCATTGAGTATTTAAAACTGACCGGGCGCGAGCCAGAGCAGATTGCCCTGGTTGAGAACTACGCCAAGACCACCGGCCTGTGGGCCGACGATATGGTTGAAGCCGAATACGAGCGGGTGCTGGAGTTTGACTTGTCCAGCGTCGTGCGCAATATGGCTGGCCCTTCTAACCCGCACCGTCGCCTGCCCACCTCGGCCCTGGCCGAGCGCGGTATCGCGGTTGAGCTGGATAAGGCCAAAGC
>JAOXRV010000405.1 GCA_025800435.1 Cellvibrionaceae bacterium
TTCTGCCAAAGGCCGGGGGCGTGAAGCGGTTAGCGTTAAATACCTCCCCCCCGAAGAGGGCAGCAGCAAGCGTATCACCCGGGTTAGCAATGGCCTAGGGGCAGTTACTGATTATCATATTGAAGATATCTCCGGTCGAGATATGGTAGTTAGGGTCAGCGGCCAAGGTTGCGCGGCCTGTGCAAGTACTGGTGTTAGCTACCGCTTTAGTGACCGATATCAGGTACTGGAAAAAGCCAATGATAACGGTAGCGCAGAAATCTACGAATACGATGAGCTGGGGCGCCGAACCTCACGTTATTACCGCAACCGTCAGGGTGAGAAAAGTCTACAGCTGCGCGTTAGCTATAACGGAGGCAGCCATAACCCTAGCAAAATAGAGGAGTCCAGCATTGCGCCCGGTCGGTTTTTTAGTCGCAACTTGTCATATAACGATAAAGGGCAGCTTATCAGCATCAAAGAAAGCGGCTATGCACCTAAGCTAAATGCAAAACAACTGGCCAGTCTTGACTTTAGCCAGGGGTTTGATGAATTTCAGTTTTCCCCAGTTGAGCGTACCACCAAGCTACTATACAACCAGCAAGGGCAGCTGAGCCAAATCGACGGCCCACTGCCCGGAACCGGCGATATTATCAAACTAGAGTACGACAACAACCATAAACTAATATCGGTAACTGGCCCCGATGGCCGGAAAATGCAAATACTGGCCTACGACTCAGACGGCCGCCCGACCAAAGCTCAGTATAACCAGCAACCAGCTATTGAAATGAATTACACGGATAAGGGCGATATTGCTACAGTGACGCAAAATGGCCGGCAGTTTCAATACCAATACAGCATTACCGGCAAACTTAAACAGGTAATAAGCCCAGATGGCAATAGCCTAAAACTGCATTATGACGATAGCGATACCGCTACCGGATTTACCGGCCCCGATGGCCGCCGCTTTCACAGTGATTTAGATGCAGAAGGCCGACGCATAAATAGCCAGATATTTGACCGCCAAGGCCAACTACTAGAAAAAATAGCCTATGCCTATGATGCCTACGGCCGCCTAGCTGGGGTAGACAAAGGCAATGAGCAAGCTCATACCATCCAATATGGCAAAGCGGGTGAAGTGCTAACCCAGAGCTGAAATGCGATTCAAGCCGATGGCGAACAGCT
>JAOXRV010000442.1 GCA_025800435.1 Cellvibrionaceae bacterium
GGCACCACAAGCCCCGCTGGGCGCACTTTTGATATCACCTTAATTTGGATAATTCTGGCCAGTGTGCTGGTGGTGATGTTGGACTCGGTCAGCTGGATAGGCCAGGCCTATAAACAGACCTTTATCTACCTGGAGTGGGTGTTTACGCTTATCTTTACGGTGGAGTATGTGCTGCGCTTATACTGCGCCAGCAGCCGCTGGAATTATGCCCGCAGTTTTTTTGGCATTGTCGATTTGATTTCGATACTGCCTATGTATTTAAGTTTAATCAGCGGCGACGCCACTTATCTGTTGATGATTCGTATCCTGCGGGTGCTGCGGGTGTTTCGGGTGTTGAAACTGGCCAATTATTTGGCCGAGGCCAATGTGTTAATTCGGGCGCTGCTGGCCTCGCGCCAGAAGATCTTTGTGTTCTTTGCCACGGTACTGGTAATGGCGATGATCTTTGGTTCGCTGATGTATGTGGTCGAGGGCCCGGCCCATGGTTTTACTTCTATTCCCAAAAGTATTTACTGGTGTATTGTCACCATTACCACGGTTGGCTATGGTGATATTATTCCGCAGACTGCGGCGGGCCAGTTTGTGGCGGGTTTTGTGATGCTAACCGGCTATTCCATTATTGCGGTGCCCACCGGTATTTTAACGGCGGAGCTATCGCGCGAGATTCAATACCACCGCGATCACCGCTTTTGCGAGGCTTGTGGCCACGCCGGGCACGAGCGCGATGCCTATCACTGCAAAAGCTGCGGCGAAAAACTCGATCAGCCGCCGAGCCCATAGTGCTTGAGTGGCAGTATTTCGCTGTGTGAGTTTGGGGGCGGAACCCCTCAAGCTTACATTGTGCATGTCTCTAGTTTCTTAGGCAGCTACGGTTGCGGCCTTGGGGGTTTCGCTGTTGAGTGATTTTAGCTCGGGCCAGTGCAGCAGGTGAATGCGGCCTTGGTGGTCTTCGGCCAGGGCGGTGCAGGATTCGACCCAGTCGCCGGTATTGTAGTACTCCACCCCGTTGATGGTTTTGTGGGCGGCGTGGTGAATATGGCCGCAGATCACGCCGTCGAAACCCTGGCGGCCGGCGGCGTAGGCGACGCCGTTTTCGTATTCTTCAATATAAGTCTTGGCGCGTTTGATGCGGCTTTTGATAAAGCTGGCCAGCGACCAGTAACCGTGGCCGGAACGCGCTCGCCAGCGATTGTAGTTGCGGTTTAAAAACATCAATAAATCGTAGCCTTTATCGCCCAGGTATTTGAGCCAGCGCTGGGCCCGGGCCACGCCGTCGAATTGGTCGCCGTGAATCACCAGCAGGCGACGGCCGTCTTTGGTGGTGTGCACGGCGCGGTTGACCAGACGAATATTATCCAGCGCGTTATTGGCGTATTTACGCAAGAACTCATCGTGGTTGCCGGTGATGTAGTGGATCGGCGTGCCCTGTTTAGACAGCTTTAAAATCCGCCGAATCACCCGGGTAAATGAGCGCTGCCAGTAAACTCCGTTTTGCATGCGCCAGCCATCCAAAATATCCCCCACTAAATACAGTTGCTCGGCACTGTGGTGCTTAAGGAAGTTATTGAGTAGCTCGGCCTTGCAGTCTTTGGTGCCGAGGTGAACATCCGAGATCCACAGGCTGCGCCATTGGATCGGGGTGAGGCTGCTGGTTTGGGTGGCTTCCATGGTTTAGAGGTACCCTTGATGTCTGGCTGGTTTCTGTTGCCAAACAAGAATGAGGGGGGAATATGACTGAACTGTGACGAAAATATGAACAGTTGTTTAAGTGGCTGCGTAAATGGGCTCTTTGCTGATCTTGTGGGATAATTGCGCGACAAAAAAGGAGCAGTAGTGATGACAATCAATGGCGCAGTTAGCCCGGCACTTAAGCCGCTTGAACAAGCCTTTGCCGAGAGTTTTAGCCAGCACGGCGACACCGGCGCCTCGCTGGCGGTATACCACCGGGGCGAGCTGGTGGCTGACCTTTGGGGCGGCTACCGGGATAAAGCCAATAGCCTGCCCTGGCAGGCGGATACCTGCTCCAATATTTTTTCTGCGGGCAAGGCCTTGGTGGCAGTGCTGGCGCTACAGTTGGTGGATGAGGGCTTGCTCGATTTGGACGAGGCGGTTAAGCACTACTGGCCCGAGTTTGCCAATGCTGAGGCCACTGTGCGCCAAGTACTGTGTCACCGCAGTGGCTACTCGGCCTTTAAAGAAAAAATGGCCGATGACATTATTTATGACTGGGATGCGGTAACCGCCGCGGTGGCCCGCAGTGAGCCCTGGTGGCAGCCCGGCACTGAGCAGGGCTATTCGCCGATGATTTTTGGCTGGCTGCTCGGCGAGCTTGTGCGCCGGGCCGCCGGCGCCGACAAGCTAAACGATTTATTGCAGGCTAAAATCGCCGGGCCCCTGGGCATGTGCGCCTGGTTTGGTGTGCCCGATAGCGAGCTGGATTTGCTGGCGGATGTAAAAGGCTTAAAACCCGAATTTTTACCCCCTATCAATACCAGTATGATGGATATTTTTAAACGCGAGCCGGGCGGGGTAACCCAGATGGGGTTTACCAACCCCATGTCGATTATGGTGGGCACTAATAGTCAGCCCTGGCGCCAGGCCCAGATTCCCGGCGGCAATGGCAGCAGCAATGCCCGCTCTATGGCGAGTTTTTACAATGCCCTACTTGAGCCCGATAATTTATTGAGCGCGGCTGTACAGCCTTTGTTGTGGCAGCGCCAAAGCCACAGCGATTGCGACCGTGTTTTGCAAACCCCGCTGGCCTTTAGCCTCGGCTTTATGCTCAGCGATGAGCGCCCCGAGTGTCGCCTTGGCCGAGGTGTGCGCGGCTTTGGTCACCCCGGTGCGGGTGGCTGTTTGGGCTTTGCCGACCCGGACCACGATATTGCCTTTGCCTACACCAGCCGCGATATGGGCCAAAGTATTTTGCTCGATCCGCGCGCGATACGCTTAATTGACTGTTTGTACGGCTTGATCGATTAGAGGTGACCCATGAGTGAGCACAGAGAATTACTTGAGCGTATCAGCGAATTAGAGAGCCGCTTGGCTTTTAGTGAAGATACCATTAACCAGTTAAATGAAACCGTGGCCGCCCAGGATAAAGAAATTACCACCCTGCAGCTGCAACTGGTGCACCTGTCTAAAAAGCTAGAAGATTTGGCGTACCAAGTAGAGCAGGGCAACCCCATCAGCAATGCCCAAGAGCGCCCGCCGCATTATTGATTAGTTATTCAGAGGCGCCCTAGCCCCTGGCCTCTTCCATCATCGCCTGCACCTGGCGGCGCTTTTCTTCCAGCATGGTGCTCAGGCGGTAATTGCCTCGGGCCATTTTTTGGGCCAGCACAATTTGGTGCATGGCCTTGTCGTAAATACCGTTAAGAATAAAGTACTCGGCACGGGCCTGGTGCAGTTGCAGAATATTGCCGTTTAGGCCGTGAATCTCGGCCAGTAAATACCACACATAGGTATCTTTGGGCCGCGCTCTGGAGTGCTTGATAAGCAGCTGCTCGCCGTAGTGGTACTGGCCCGATTCCATCGATAATTCGGCAATACGAATAATCAGCGGGTGGTTGCCGGGCTTGGCCGTCAGCGCCCGGCGCAATTTACCCAGGGCGCCGTCGTAGTCGCCGCGGGCAGCAATTAGGTCGGCCTCGGCAATTTGGTAGCTGACATGATCCGGGCGCTGCTTGAGCAAAATATCCAGCTCGGTTTGGGCGCGTTTAAACTTTTTCATTTCGATTAAGGCCAGTGTCAAACCGTAGCGACTGGCTTCGGGCAGCAGGCTCTGGCCTTCCAGTTCGCTGCTAAAGGCCTTGGCGGCCTGGCTTGGGGCCTCGGCCAGGGCCAGGCGCACCCGCGAGCGCATCAGGTGATAATCCAAAGATTCGGGCTGGGGCCTGGGCGCATAGCGGCGCGCCCGGCTCTTGGTATCGGCAATACGCTTCTCAGTCACCGGGTGGGTCAGCAAAAACTCCGGCGGCCGCTTGCTGTATTGGGTGGCGCGCAGCATCTGTTCAAACATGGCTGGCGCCTGGTAGGGGTCCATACCCGCTGCGGCCATGGTCTGAATGCCGATGCGGTCGGCCTCTTTTTCATTTTGGCGGCTAAAGCGCAGCTTTGATTCCAGTGCAGCGGCCTGGGTGGCGCTCATGGCCGCTATTCCCGCATCACCGCCAACGGTGGCGGCCAGTACCAAGCTGGTCATCAGTGCCGCCAGCATGGGGATGCTATTGCGCTTCTGGTGCTCCACCCCGCGGGCGAAGTGGCGCTGGCTTAAGTGGGCCAGTTCGTGCGCCAATACCGCCGCCATTTGGCCCTCGCTCTGGGCGTAGCGAAACAGGCCTGTGTGAACGCCCACTACGCCGCCAGGTACCGCAAATGCATTAAGAGTGGGGTTTTCCACCATTAAAATATCCAGCTCTTTGTTCTCCAGCTCGCTGTATTCGGCCAGCTTTGCCAATAGCTTTTCGGTGTAGTCGGCCAGCTGCGCATCGGTGGAGGTAGGCACCTGGGCCCGAAATGCCCGGGCCCAGGCCTGGCCCAGCTTGTATTCCTGCTGGGGCGAGACAATGCCGGAGCTATCACCCAGATTGGGCAGTTGAATATCGTTGGCACCGAGGCTGGGGCCGCTGCCCAGGGCTAGGGCCAGGCAGATTAGGCCTAGGGGCTTGCTGAATAATCCGGGGCTGCGCATGCGGCTACGTCCTGCTGGCTGGGCGGTTTAAGTACTCTATCAGACTAACACAGTCGCCGCTGAAGTGGCTGGACCGTTGGTAATACTTATGAACTAATTCAATTCTGCTTTAATAGAATCTAGCGACTCCAAAAAGTTCTGTCCCCAGCTGCCAATGCCTGATATAACTGCGCAGCAACAATATTAAGGTAAGCCATGTACGAAGATCAGACTGTGGCCGCGCGGGTAGACGCCCGCGGCCTGCAATGCCCGATGCCGCTATTAAAAATGAAACTGGCCCTAAACCAGTTGGCGGTGGGTGAGCGTTTGGCCTTACTGGCCACCGATCCGGGCTCAATGCGCGATATCGCGGCCTTTGCCAGCATTGCCGGCCATCAGTTGCTGCAAGCTGAGACGGTGGGGGACGAGTTTTACTACTTATTGGAGAAGTGCGCTTAGCCGACACTGGCTTAAGTGAACAGATTGTATGATTAAGATTTTTCAAAACTGGATGGATCGCTACTTCTCCGATGAAGAGACGGTTCTGCTGCTGTTGATCCTGGCCCTGGGGCTGCTAGTGGTGGTGACCATGGGCGCGATTTTAGCGCCGATGATTGCCAGTATTATTATCGCCTTTCTGCTGCAGGGTCTGGTGCAGCGTTTAACCGGCTGGGGGGTACCCCATTTAGCGGCGGTGATCGTGGCCTTTTTGGTCTTGGTCAGTCTGTTGCTGAGTGGTATTTTTATCCTCTTTCCCATGCTTTGGCAGCAAACTTCCAACCTGTTTGCCGAGGTGCCGGGTATGTTGGCCGACTGGCAAGAGATTATGCAGGCTTTGCCAGAGCGCTATCCTCAGTTTGTCAGCCAAGAGCAGGTCGACCAGATGGTGGCAATGCTCGGCAGTAAACTTGGTGGCTTGGGCCAAACCGTATTGTCCTTCTCCCTGGGTAAAGCGCCGGTGTTGGTGGCGGTGCTGATTTACTTGGTGTTGGTACCCATTTTGGTGTTCTTCTTCCTTAAGGATTCTGAGCTAATTCGCAATTGGCTATCGGCTTTTCTGCCCCAAAAGCGCCCGGTGATGAGCAGTATCTGGCACGAGATGAACCTGCAGGTGGCCAATTATGTACGCGGCAAGGTGATCGAGATTCTGATAGTGGGTGCGGTCAGCTTTGTCTGCTTTGAGCTCTTGGGGCTCAACTACGCCTTGCTGTTGGGTATTGGGGTGGGGCTATCGGTGTTAATCCCCTATATCGGCGCGGCGGTGGTTACCCTGCCGGTGGCCATGATTGGTTTTTTGCAGTGGGGTTTAAGCAGCGACTTTTACTGGCTGATGATCGCCTACGCCATTATCCAGGCCCTCGATGGCAATGTGCTGGTGCCGCTGCTGTTCTCCGAGGCGGTCAACCTGCATCCGGTGGCTATTATTCTGGCGGTGCTGGTGTTTGGCGGTATCTGGGGTTTTTGGGGGGTGTTTTTTGCTATTCCCCTGGCCACCCTGATTAAGGCCATTATTAACGCCTGGCCGGTGCGCGATCAGCTAATTGAGCAAGAAAGTCACTAAGGCATTTCTCTCTCTGTAGTTTGGCTACAGTTTTTGTCGTTATTCTGGCCATTTGTTATGGGTTTTCTGGCCTTTACTGGGGGTTTTTCTTGCCGGGTCTTCAGTTTTCTGTCTTATTTTTGTAGTATTTCTACATTATTCTACTGGCTGATTCGGCGATTGGGCTAAATTCGGGGCTTTTTAGGTTATTTAACTACAAAGTCCCAAGCGTTTAGTCAAACTTTGCCTATACTCAGTTCACCTCGACAGAACTTTTGCACGCCCCAAGGGAGACCTAGATGCAAGAAGATATCGATGCCCTCGAAACCAAAGAGTGGCTGGATGCACTTCACTCCGTAATACGCCACGCCGGTAAAGAGCGGGCCGCTTTTCTACTGCGCCAGTTGGCCGAGAGAGCCAGCGAACACGATGTTAAACTGCCCCAGGCAATCATCACCCCCTTTCGCAATACCATTTCCCTAGACAAAGAAAAGCGCATGCCCGGCGACTTGTTTATGGAGCGCCGTATTCGTTCATTAATTCGCTGGAATGCCATGGCCATGGTCATGCGGGCCAACGATAACGACGATGGCCTGGGTGGCCATATCTCCAGTTTTGCCTCGGCCGCAACTTTGTACGATGTGGGCTTTAACTATTTTTTCCACGGCGGTGACGGCGACGAAGAGGGTGACCTGATTTACTTCCAGGGCCACTCGGCGCCGGGTATGTATGCGCGCTCCTATTTAGAGGGGCGCTTTAATGAAGACCAATTGGATAACTTTCGGCGCGAGGTCGACGGCACCGGTCTTTCCTCTTACCCCCACCCCTGGTTGATGCCCGATTACTGGCAGTTTCCCACCGTATCCATGGGGCTCGGCCCGATTCAAGCAATTTACCAGGCCCATGTGATGCGCTACCTATCCGCCCGCGGCCTGTCGCCTCGGGGCAATCGCAAGGTCTGGGCCTTTCTCGGCGATGGCGAGACCGACGAGCCGGAATCGTTGGGTGCTATCGCCCTGGCCGGGCGCGAGAAGCTGGAAAACCTGATCTTTGTGGTGAACTGCAATTTGCAGCGCCTGGATGGCCCGGTACGGGGCAATGGCAAAATTATGCAGGAGCTCGAAGGCGTGTTCCGCGGCGCCGGCTGGAATGTGATCAAAGTGGTTTGGGGGCGGCTCTGGGACCAGTTGATGGAAAAAGACACGAGCGGCCTGTTGCAAAAGCGCATGGACGAAGTGTGCGATGGCGAGCTGCAAAACTACAAGGCCAACGGCGGTGCCTATACCCGCGAGCATTTCTTTGGCAAGTACCCAGAGCTGCTGGAGCTGGTCAAAGACTTGAGCGACGATGAGATTATGAACCTCAATCGCGGCGGTCACGACCCCTTTAAAGTTTACGCCGCCTATAAGCAGGCGGTTGAACACAAGGGCCAGCCTACGGTTGTGTTGGCCTTAACGGTTAAGGGTTACGGCATGGGTGCGGCCGGTGAGGCGGCCAATGAAACCCACTCGGTGAAAAAGCTCGACCTCGAAAGCCTCAAGGGCTTTCGCGATCGTTTCGCCATTCCCATTAGCGACAGCGAGTTAAAAGACGTTCCCTATTATCGCCCCGCCCCGGACAGCCCCGAGATGGTGTATATGCGCCAGCGGCGCCAGGAGTTGGGCGGCAGCCTGCCCAATCGTCGGCCCGATTTCAACGGCTTGGATATTCCGAGCCTGGATGCCTTTAAGGCCCAGTTAAAAGGCACGGGTGAGCGACAAATTTCAACCACCATGGCTTTTGTGCGCATTTTGTCCTCCCTAGTGAAAGACAAAAATATGGGTGAGCGAGTGGTGCCCATTGTGCCCGACGAGGCGCGCACCTTTGGTATGGAGGGCATGTTCCGCCAGTTGGGTATCTACTCTTCGGCCGGGCAAAAATACACCCCCCATGATCACGAACAGATCATGTACTACAAGGAAGACAAAAAGGGCCAAATTCTGGAAGAGGGCATTAACGAAGCCGGCGCCATGTCTGCCTGGATTGCCGCCGCTACTGCCTACAGCAATAGCAACTGCCCGATGGTGCCGTTTTATATTTTCTACTCCATGTTTGGTTTCCAGCGCATTGGCGATCTGGCCTGGGCCGCGGGTGATTCCCAAGCCCGGGGCTTTTTGATCGGCGCCACCGCCGGGCGCACCACCCTCAATGGCGAGGGTCTGCAGCACCAGGATGGCCACTCCCATGTGTTGGCTAATACCATCCCCAATTGTAAAAGCTACGACCCGGCCTACTCATACGAGCTGGCGGTAATTGTCCAAGACGGCCTTAAGCGCATGTTCGAGGATAAAGAAAACTGCTTTTATTACATTACCACCATGAACGAAAACTACGTTCACCCGGATATGCCGGCCGGGGTGGAAGAGGGCATTATCAAAGGTGTTTATCTGCTGGCCGAGGGCAAGCCGCCGAAGGGCAAAAAAGCCAAGCCCCGGGTGCAGCTAATGGGCGCCGGCTCAATTTTGGGCGAGGTGCGCGAAGCGGCCAAATTGCTGAAAGAAGACCACGGGGTCGAGTCTGATATTTGGAGCTTAACCAGTATTAACGAGCTGACCCGAGACGGCCAGGCGGCCGAGCGCTGGAATTTATTGCACCCAGAAGACGAGCCGAAAGTGCCTTATTTAACCCAGCAGTTACAGGGGCGCCAAGGCCCGGCTATTGTCGCCACCGATTATTTGAAAACCTACGCCGAGCAACTGCGCGCCTATGTGCCCGGCGACTATAAGGTATTGGGCACCGAGGGCTTTGGCCGCAGTGATACCCGCGCAAAACTGCGCCACTACTTTGAGGTGGACCGCTACTTTGTCACCATCGCCGCACTTAAATCCCTGGCCGATCGCGGCGAAATTGAATTGGCCCTGGTCACCAAGGCGATTAAAAAATACGGGATCGACCCTAAAAAAGTCGACCCCTGTTTAGCTTAAGGAGGAATGGATATGAGTACTCAAACAATATCTGTTCCCGACCTCGGCGGTGCCGACAATGTGGATGTGATTGAAATTTGTGTGGCTGTGGGCGATACCCTGGAGGCCGAGCAATCGATTGTGGTGCTGGAAACCGATAAGGCCACTATGGAAGTACCTTGCCCGGTGGCGGGCAAGGTGACGGCGATTCATATTGCCGATGGTGCCAAGGTCAATGAAGGCGATGCGCTGATTGAACTGGAAACTGTAGCCGCTGAAGTGCCTGCTGTCGAAGCTGAAGCACCCGTGAGCAAAGAGCAGGTGCCAGAGCCGGCACCTGCCCAGCAAACCCCAACTGAAACTGCCGCGCCGGCAGCCAGCAGTGAGCAGCCGATTATCGTGCCAGATCTGGGCGGCGCCGATAATGTGGATGTGATCGAGGTATGTGTCGCCGCTGGCGACAGTGTGGCTGAGGGCGATTCGCTATTTGTATTGGAGACCGATAAGGCTTCAATGGAAGTGCCTGCCGAAGTGGCCGGTACCATTGCCAGTATCAGCCTGGCCGAGGGCGATAAAGTTAATCAGGGCCAACAGGTTGGTATCATCCTGGCCGAAGTTGCCGCCCAGCCCGCTGCGACTGAGCCGGCGCCAGGGGCTCAAAACAAATCGCCTGAGGCTGACAAAGAGCTGCCACCCGCGCCGACGACACCGGCCCCAACCGCCGAGCTGCAAGTGGCCAGCCCAGCCCCGAAAAAAACCGATGGTAATATCTACGCCGGCCCGGCAGTGCGCCAATTGGCCCGCCAGCTGGCGGTGGATATCGACAAGGTCAGCGCCACCGGCCCCCGTGGGCGTTTAACTAAGGAAGATATTCGCAATTTTGCCAAGCGCATTATCGAAGATGTAAACAACGGCAAGCTCAGCGGCGGTGCCGGTATTCCGAAAATACCCGAGATCGACTTTAGCCAGTTCGGCCCAATTGAACTTGAGCCGCTGAGCAAAATTGCCAAGATTACCGCTGAAAATATGAGCCGCAACTGGCTTAACGTGCCCCATGTAACCCAGTTTGACGATGCCGATATCACCGAGCTGGAAGCGTTTCGCAAGAGCATGAAGGCCGAGGCGGAAAAGCGCGGCAGCAAGCTGACTCCGCTGCCGTTCTTAATTAAGGCGGTGGCCGTGGCACTGCGGGCCGAGCCGAGCTTTAATGTCTCGCTGCATGCCGATGGCGAGCACAAGGTGAAAAAGGATTATGTGCATATCGGCATTGCCGCCGATACCCCGCGTGGCCTATTGGTGCCGGTGATTCGGGATGCGGATAAAAAAGGCCTGTGGGAAATCGCCGATGAGGTCAATGAACTGGTGGCCAAGGCCCGCGCCGGCAAGCTGATGCCCAAGCAGATGCAGGGCGCCTGCTTTACCATCTCTAGCCTCGGCGCCATGGGCGGCAAAGGCTTTACCCCCATCGTCAATGCCCCCGAGGTGGCGATACTGGGGGTGTCGAAGGCCTCAATTCAACCGGTCTGGGATGGCCAGGCCTTCCAGCCCCGGCAGATGCTGCCGCTGTGTTTAAGCTACGACCACCGCGCTATTAACGGCGCCGACTGTGGGCGTTTCTTTACCTATTTGGTCGCTGTGTTGGGGGATATTCGGCGCTTGTTGCTGTAGTTGCTTTACGGTGGCTTCGATGCCGAGCCTTGGGGTGGGTAAGCGGTTCTGAGGGACGCATAAACCCGTCCCTGGGGCTCTCGTCCGCCATCCTTGGCTCCCAAGCCCTCAGAATCGCTTACCCACCCCAAGGCTCTACGTCTGTAGCAAATTCAATGCTAGGGTACCCTTGCTGTATTCACTTATCGTTAATCCCCTGATGGTGTAATCTAGGCGAGTACTTAATTATTTGTGAGGTTGCTATGAATCGCCTGCTTGCTTTTGTTTTTCTGTTTGTTGCCACCGCCGTCCACGCCGATGAGCTTAACTACAATCTTGTCGATTTATCGGCCAGTGCCAAAGCCGAGGTGCCCAATGATTTAATGCGGGTGAGTTTTACGGTAAAGCACCAAGACGCCCGCGCCGATAAAGCCGCAAATAGTGTCAATAAAGATATGGCTTGGGCCATTGCCCAGCTAAAAGGCCAGCAGCATATTAAGTACCAAAGCGGTGCTTACAATACCTACCCAGTTTACAAGAACAGCCGTATCGTCGCCTGGACTGCCAGCCAGACATTAATACTGCGCAGCGAAAACTTTGATGATACCGCCAAGCTGGTGGCCAAGTTACAAGAGCGTTTGGCCGTGGGGCAAATGACCTTTCTAGCCAAAGACAGTACCCGTGAGGCGGTGCAGGAAGACTTGATCGGCAAAGCCATTGCAGCGTTTAAGCGCAAAGCGGGGCTGGTGCAAAATGCCATGGGTGCCAGCGGCTATGAAACCGTACAGCTCAGTATCGACCAGCAGGGCCACAACAGCCCCAGGCCCTATTTTAAGCAAGAGCGCTCGCTAATGATGTCCGCCGATGCAGTCGCGGCACCAGCGCTTGAGGCGGGGCAGTCTAACATTGAAGTAAGTGTGCGCGGGCAGATTCAGCTAAAGCCTTAAATGGGCTTGCTGGCGAGGCCATGGCGCCTCGCCGCCTTATCTACAAATCGGCTTCTCGATACAAGGCCTCAGCGGCCCACTGGTTAATACTTTTACCGCTCAGTTCAGCGGCTGTCGCGATTGCAGCGTGCAGTTCTGGTTTTAGCCTTAGCATTAGCTTGCCGGAATAGGGCTTTTGGGGTGTTTTGCCAGTTTTTTTGCAGCTGTCTAAATAATCTTCAACGGCTTCTTCGAAGGCGTGTTTTAATTCGGGCACCGACTCTGCATGAAACCCAACCGTATCTTGAATCCCCGCAATATGCCCGACTAGGCATTCGTCTTCGGCGCTAAACTCAACTCGGGCGGCATAGCCTTTGTACGTTAATGCGCTGCTCATGGCTCCACTCCTAATTGTATTAAGAATCTTCTGGCATCTCTTACCTGATAGGGTTTAGCTTCCTTGTTGGGGTGCGGCCGATGAAAAGTGGCAATAATACCGTCTTTGTGAAACCGAACCCTTGAGCCATTCCCTTCAATGACTTCACAGTTGAGTGCGCGCAAAAGTGATTCTATATCCTTCCAAACCATTGATGCGGACACCGGATCGCTAAAGACAGATTTCAGTGTTCGCCGTTGTTTTGAATTCATGGCTGTCAATGATATCACAAAGTGATATCACCTCAAGGTTTGGGGGGTATGGGTGCTTGGTCGTATTCCAACGCAGCGCTCGCGCTAGGCTAGCAGGTGGCCCCATTCAGTGGCATAGAGCAAAAGTAGGGCAGAGAGGATGGAACGAAAGCCCCAGGCGGCAATGCCACCCGGGGCCAGGTACAGCGGCTTAAAAATTGTAGTGCAGGCTCACGCTAATATTGCGCGGGGGTAGGTATTGTTTGCTGGTCATGCCCAGTGCATAGGTGTCGGTGTGCACGGTTGATACTGCGTCCTTATCGAATAGGTTTTGCACGTTTAAGGCCAGGTTCCAGTCGCCTTGTTCGGGGCGGTAGCGCATGTTCAAGTTGGCCATGGTGTAAGAGTCGACCTGATCGCGCTCGGGGGAGTTAAATACGCGGGCGAAGTACTCGCCACGATAGTTGAGGCTGACACTGGTTTCCAGTTCACCTGCGCCACTTATCTGGGCCACGTGGGTGAGGCGCAAATTGGCGACCAAGTCGGGTATCTTGGCCAGCTCATTGCCGGTTAAGTTTACCGCAGTGGCTTCGCGGGCGGCGTTTACTTGTTCGGTGCTGGCGCCGCTGAGTTGTAAGCCGGTGGTGGCGTTCTCGGCGGTGGCGCGATCGATGGCGTCGCGGCCCTCGGTTACCTCGGAGTCCATCGCGGTTAGGTTTAGGGCGATATTCCACTGCTCATTAAGTTGGGCATCTGCCTCTAGTTCAAGGCCGTAAATTTCGGCAGCGGGCAGGTTGGAGGCGCCGGCGGCAAAGCGGCCGATACCACTGGACTCAAATAGGTAGTCTTCGTAGTCGTAGTAGAAGGCGGCCATATTTAAACGCACTTGCTTGTTTATCAGCAGGTTTTTAGAGCCAATTTCATAGGCGGTAACCAGTTCCTTGTCGAATACCTCGGGGAAGAAGCGAGTGTCGCTGCTGCTGTTAGAGCCGGCGGGCTTAACCCCGGTGGCCACCGAGCCATAAATCAAATTGCCGTCGCTGTAGTTGTATTCAAGGGCCAGCTTGCCGGTGACGTTGTTGGTTTTATTGGCCGGGCGGCTGGAGATCTTGGCGCGATCGGGTACGCAGTTAAAGTTACAGCGCTCGTCTTGAAATTCGTTTTTGGTGTGGCGCAGGCCAGCGGTAATGGCGAGCTGCTCAGTCAATTTGTAATTTAACTGGCCGAATATCGAACTCGATTCAAAGTTGCGGTAGTCAGCATTAATAAAATCCAAATCCGGGTTGTTGGCGAACACATTAGGGCCTGCAATAACTTGGCTCAGGGGCTCGCCATCGCGGCCCGCATCAAAAAAGTTACTGGTATTACTAAATACCTGGGTGTCCAGATAGAAGGCGCCGACCACCCAGCGCAATGCGGAGTCATTGTTCGAGGTAATATTAATCTCAGCGGTTTTTGACTCGTCCTGTTGCTTAAGGTCGCTGATAAACTGGGGCAGGGGCGCCTCGCCCAGTAAGTCCAGCTGGCCCACCAGTGGCAGTGGCGCCGGATCGTTGGCGGTCAGGGAGGTGCGGTCTACATCCAGCAGGCGTTTCATATCGTATTCTTGATGAGAAAAAATACCGCTCACAGTAAATAGCTCGCCATGCCAATTGAGGTGCAAGCTGGTGATGTCGTTATCGAGCTTAAAGTACTCGGCGGTATCGTGGGAGACCTTGCGTGGGTCGCTCGATATGGTATCAAAGCTACCTTTTAGTGCAGGGCCGTGGGTGTCGCTACGATAAATATGATGCTGCAACATACCGTCGAACTGCTCGCCCAGGCGGAAGGCCAGTTGCAATCTCAGGCTGTTATCGTCTTCGTCTTCCAGTTTGTAATTGTCAAAGTAAATATTATCCACATAGCCTTCTTGTTCGCGGTGGCTGGCAGATACTCGCAGTGCCAGGTTTTCACCCAAGGGCAGGTTGACGGCGCCTTTAAAGTTACGGCGGGCGTAGTCGCCGGCGGTGGCGGCAATATAACCTTCCACCGAATCAAAATCTGGACGTTTGCTAATAACATTAATTGCCCCACCGGTAGAGCTATTGCCATACAAGGTGCCGTCCGGGCCGCGGGTGATTTCGATGCGCTCGACGTCCATTAAATCGCTGTTAAGGGCGTAGTCATTGGCCAGGAATACCCCATCCAGGTGATAGGCCACGGCGGGTTTAGTGCCGGCGTTATCAGGAATCTCGTTGCCCACCCCGCGAATCGATACGGTGCGGCGATAGCCCTGTACGCTGCTGACCACAAGGCCGGGCACCTTATCGCTCATGTCGAATGGGTCGGCGATATTTAGTACATCGAGGTTTTCGCCATCCAAAGCAGTAATGGCACTGGCGATATCCTGTAAGTTTTGGCTGTGCTTTTGGGCGGTGACAATTACCTCTTCATACACAGGGGTGTCGGCTAGGCTAAGGGGGCTGCCAACGGCAGCGACGCTCGCAATGGCGAGGCTTAAGGTTGATTTTTTCACTCTGCTTCCTACTTTGTGGGTTTGTTATTACTTGGGTGCTGAAAGGCGAAAAGTTTAGGAAGTGGATATGACAGTTAGCGGGCGCCCTCATGACGCTTTTGTGATTTAATTGTGACAGAGGTACCCTGATGTCCGCAGCTTGATCTTTGCGGACACTTAAAAGCCTTACTCGATCTCGGCATAGCCCCAGCTGTTATAGCCCAAAACTTTGGGGGTAGAGGGCAGATAGGCGGTTTTTAATTGGCGAATGCGAAAGCCGCTGTCGCTAATCATTGGCACAATGGGGCGGTTCATATGGCAGCCGCCGGAAATTTTGCACCAAGTTGGATCGTATTTGTTTTGCTTCTGGCGCACCGCTGCATCCGGGGCCAGGCCGTGTTCGGCAAACAGCAGTTTGCCGCCCGGTTTAAGTACCCGGCGCATTTGCTCCAGGGCTTTTTGCCAGTCGGGAATGCTACACAGGGTAAAGGTCAGCACAATGGTGTCGGCGCTGTTATCATCCAGGGGGATCTGTTCGCCGGGCAGGCCCAACCATTCGACCTTAAGATCAGTGGCCGCCAAATTAGGTTCGGCTTTTTTGCGCATGCCCTCAGAGGGTTCTAAGCCCCAGAGCATCTCGACCTTGTCGGCGTCATAAAAAGGCAGGTTTAAGCCTGAGCCCATACCAATTTCCAGTACCCGCCCCTCGGCTTGGGGGATAATTTTGTTGCGTTGGTAGCGCAGGGGTTTGGTGTTACAGGCAAGGTTGAGTAGGTGGGGCAACAGGTATTTATCGTATAAGCTCATGGTCGGCTCTGCATTATTGTTGTCGGCGGCAGTATAACATAACGCTAATAGACTACAGTTAGGTGAACCAAGTTATTCAGAGGTGCCCTTAGCATTCAAATTTATCAATACCTTGTTGCAGGGGGATATTGGGCCAGTGCTGATCGCGTTGCCAGTGAATAAATTTAAGGGTTTTAAAGCCATCAAACCAAGTGTGGAAGGCCTGCTCTAATGCTTTACCGCGAAGCTGTTGTTGCTGGCAGTGCTGGCAAAACGTATCCCAACCCAGTTGGCTAAGCAGCGGCGCTAAGGCTGCCGGCGGCCGCTGTCGATAGTTTTGCCACTGCTGCAAAAAGGTTCTCAGCTCGATAAAAACCTGGGGGTGGTAGTAGGGGTAGCTGCTTAAGTCATAGCCCTTGTGGAGAATATCCGCCACCGCCGGGCCAGTGCCAAAAGGCGCGCGCTGGGAGAGGCGAGATTGGATTTGGATTCGCTTATCGGCTACCCAATATACCGGCCCTTGTTTGGCCAGCTTATTTAACAGGTAAAAGTCTTCCCCTGCGGCCCGGCTGGGAAAGCCCCGCACCTGGCAGTAGGCCTGCCAGCGAAACGCCAGGCAAGAGCCAATGCTAAAAAAACTATAGGGTGAGCCGGCCCGGCTGAGGGCGGCCTGATAATAGTGCAGGCCCTGCTCGTAGAGTTCGGTCGCCTGTTCAATGGCTTGGCGCTGGCTGGGGCTTAGTGTCGAGTCTAGGCAGGGGCCGTGGCTAAAATTAAAATGGGCGGCCACCGCCTCGCCCGCACAGTTATCCAGGCAAAAATAATCCCCCGGCAGGCGGCAATCGGCGTCGCTGCTGTATATCCAATCGCTGTCTAGCTTGCCCAGGTTTTTTAGGGCCACAATTAAGTCAGCCGCAATTTTACGGGCCAGGCCTACGCCTTGCTGCGGGGCAATTTGTCGGCCGCTGTTAAAGCGGTCGACTAGCAATAGCACCGAGCCATTGGGCCAGGCCAGCAGTTGGCAGTTTTCGGCCGCTGCCAATGGTTCGCCGCTGTCGACGGCGGCCTGCCAAAGCTGGCGGTTGCAGTCGCTGGGCTCGGTGTGTTCGGCTTGGTTTATAAGCAGCACCAATAGCAGCTTTTGCTGGCCTCGGTTAAAGTTCAGCAATTGCTCGATAAGATCCGCCGCTTCATCTTTGGCGGGTATAAGCAGTGCATTTTGCAGCGGGGTTTTGATGGCGGCGGCCAGGGTGGGGGCCAGGGCCGCTTCAGCGGCTGCCCATTGTCGAAGATATTTATCGACCGCTTTGTTCGGCATCGGTAACTGGCTTTAGTGCAGGGCGGCGCGAATCGGCAGCGCCGCCACAATCTCGGCTTCAATGTCCAGCAGCTCGTCCATGCGCGCCTCTACCTCGGCAGCGGGGAAGTAAAGCTTGGCCAAGTCTTCAAACAAATGGTCGTGCTTGTCCTCGCTGGCGGTAATGGCGGCATAGAATTTTTTCAGGGGGCCGGGCTTCAGTGCCTCGGCTATCAGGCCAAAACGCTCGCAGCCCCGAGCCTCGATAATACTGGCCACCAGCAAGCGGTCGAGAAAATAGGCGTCGCTGCCCTTGCGAATGGCCTTGCGAAACTCGTTCACATAGGGGTCTTTGCTGTCGGCTTGCAAGATTAGGCCGCGCTCGTGCATTAACTTAACCACCTCACGAAAGTGCATCATCTCTTCAATGCTGAGGTCGATCATGGCGCTGACCAGCTCGGTTTTATCCGGGTAGTGGGAGAGCATGGAATTGGCCATGCCCGAGGCCTTTTTCTCGGCCGCAGCGTGGTCGATTAAAAAACTGTCCATATCGTCTAAGACCGCATCGGTCCAGGCCTGGGGGGTCGAAAATCGCAACTTACTCATGGTTGTATAGAATCTGCACAATGGGGCCAAGGGATAGGGCATTATAGCCAGTTGCGCGGGGGCAGAACACAAGTGGCTGTTTTCTTGGGTATAATGGCCCCCATTGTCCCGCTAGGGCAGCTCTGAATAGCTCGACTATGCCCAGCGGCAAAACGAATAAAGACAAAGGTATCACTATGATTATTAAACCCAAGGTTCGCGGCTTTATCTGTACCAACGCTCACCCGCTGGGCTGTGCCGCCCATGTGCAAAACCAAATAGCCTATATGAAGGCTCAGGGTCCGCTTGCCGCTGCGGGTAAAAACGTATTAGTTATTGGCTGTTCCACCGGCTACGGTTTGGCCTCGCGCATTGCTGCGGCCTTTGCTGGCGGTGCGGCGACCTTGGGCGTGTGCTTTGAAAAACCCCCCAGCGAGCGCAAGACCGGCTCGGCCGGCTACTACAACAGCGCCGCCTTTCAAGATGCCGCCCGCGCCGCGGGTCTGTATTCTGAAACCATTAATGGCGATGCCTTTTCCGATGCCTGTAAAGCCCAGGCTATCGATATGATTAAAGCCGATATGGGCAAGATCGACCTGGTGGTGTACAGCCTGGCTTCGCCCCGCCGCACCGACCCCAAAAGCGGTGAAACCTTTAACTCAACCCTTAAACCTGTGGGCCAGAGCTATACCGCCAAGAACCTAAATACCGATACCTTAAAAATTTCTGAGCTGACTCTGGAGCCGGCTAACGAAGAAGAAATTGCCAATACCGTAAAGGTCATGGGCGGCGAAGACTGGGAGCTGTGGATGCAGGCCCTGGCCGATGCGGATGTGCTGGCCGACGGTTGTAAAACCGTGGCTTACACTTATCTTGGCAAGCAAATTACCTGGCCCATCTACGGACGCGCCACCATTGGTAAAGCCAAAGAAGATTTAGATCGCGCCGCTGCCGCGATCGAACAGGCGCTGGCCGAAAAATCCGTGCAGGCTAATGTGTCGGTGTTAAAAGCCGTGGTGACCCAGGCCAGTTCAGCTATCCCCATTATGCCCTTGTATATCTCGCTGATGTTTAAAGTAATGAAACAAGAGGGCAGCCACGAGGATTGTATCGAACAGGCCTATCGTTTGTTTAGCGAGTGCATCTACAGTGATCAGCCGCGGCTGGATGACGGCAACCGCTTTCGGGTGGATGATAAAGAATTAAAAGACGAAACCCAGGCTAAAATCGAAGCCTTGTGGCCCCAGGTCACCGAGCAAAACCTCAACGAGCTAACCGACTTTAAGGGCTATAACGAAAACTTTTTGCGCTTATTTGGCTTTGGTATCGACGGCGTTGATTACGAGGCAGACGTTAGCCCCTTGGTGGAAGCGGATTTTAAATAAGCCTCCCCACCACAAGGCTCGGCGTCTGCGCAGGCTTTACAATAATGACAATGTTTGGAGAGCTTTATGGCGCAGATGCAAGCCGCGCTTTTGGAAATTGATATAGAACCCGGGCAGCCGGCCGAAATTAGCCCGCTGCTGCGGCGCATTACTGCGCCCAACCCCAGTATTATGACTGGGCCGGGTACCAATAGTTATATTGTTGGCCGGCGTCAGCTGGCGCTTATCGATCCGGGCCCAAGCATTAGCAGCCATGTACAAGCTTTATTGGACTACTGCGAGGGCCTTGAGCTGCGCTGGGTGATTGTGACCCATACCCACCCGGATCATTCTCCCGCTGCCAAGCTGTTGGCCGAGGCCACCGGGGCCGAGTTAATCGGTGCGCTAATCGATGACGACGGTCACCAAGACCGAAGCTTTACGCCCGATACACATTTGCACCATAACTGGGTTTTGCAAACCGAAGAGTTTACCCTGCGCGCTTTACACACCCCCGGTCATGTTGGCAACCACTACTGTTTTTATCTCGAAGATGAAAAAACGCTATTTACCGGCGATCATATTATGCAGGGCACCACGGTGGTGGTGATTCCCCCCAGTGGCGATATGCACGACTATTTAAAATCCCTGGAGTCCTTAAAAACTCTGGGAGCCGAGCGTTTAGCACCGGCCCACGGTCATATTATGACCCAGGCAAATGCGGTGATTCAGGCCTTGATCGATCATCGCCTGGGGCGCGAGGCCAAGGTGGTGGCGGCCATGGACGCGATGGGCGAGGCCAATGTCGAAACCCTGCTGCCGGTGGTTTACGACGATGTTGACCCGGCGGTATTGGATGTTGCCAAGATCGCCCTGTGGTCGCATTTATTAAAACTCGAAAAAGACGGCCGCGCGGAGAAGTACAGCCGCGAACACTGGCTGTTGGAACAAGAAATCTGGCGCTTGCTGGATTAAATACGGAGTCGATTATGGAATACCGTCAACTGGGTAATACCGATTTACAAGTCAGCCTGATTTGCCTGGGCACCATGACCTGGGGCCAACAAAATACCGAGGCCGAAGGCTTTGAGCAGATGGACTACGCCTTTGAGCAAGGCATTAATTTTATCGACACCGCCGAAATGTACCCGGTGCCCCCGCGCCCCGAAACCCAGGGCGCGACCGAAACCATCGTTGGCAACTGGCTCAAGGCCCGGGGCCTGCGCGATAAAATAGTGCTGGCTAGCAAGGTTGCCGGGCGCGGCGACAACAACCCCGGAATGGAGCATGTTCGCGGTGGCCCGCGGCTCAGTGCCGAGCATATCGCCCTGGCCTGTGAAGACTCGCTCAAGCGCCTGCAAACCGATATGATCGACCTCTACCAGGTGCACTGGCCCGAGCGCGCCACCAACTTTTTTGGCCAGCTCACTTACCGCCACCGCGAAACCGGTGAGATTGACATTCGCGAAACCCTGGAGGCCTTGGCCAAGCTGGTGGAGCAGGGCAAGGTGCGCTATATCGGCCTGTCCAATGAAACCCCCTGGGGGTTGATGGAATACCTGCGCCTGGCGCGGGAATACAATCTGCCTGGGGTTGTCTCCGTGCAAAACCCCTACAGTCTGCTCAACCGCAGCTACGAGGTGGGCCTGGCGGAAATGTCCATGCGCGAGCAGGTCGGCCTGCTGGCCTATTCGCCCCTGGCCTTTGGCGTACTCAGTGGCAAATACTTAAATGGCCAGCGCCCAGAGGGTGCACGCCTGAGCCTGTTCGAGCGCTTTAGCCGCTACACCAACCCCCAGGCCGAGGCGGCCACCGAGCAATACGTGGCCCTGGCCAGAGAGCAGGGCCTAGACCCGGCCCAAATGGCTTTGGCCTTTGTTAACCAGCAGCCCTTTGTGGCCAGTAATATCATCGGCGCCACCAGCATGGAACAACTCAAAGCCAATATCGCCAGCGTCGAGCTCACGCTAAGTAAAGAGCAGCTCAAGGCCATCGATGAGCTACACCAACGACAGCCATTTCCCGCTCCCTAAAGCACGTAATACTGTCAGGGGGAAAAAGACCCGACTTCCGGGGATAAAACCCAGCTTGAGGGGTAGGGGGCACTTTCTCCGTTCCAAAACGCTGCATCCATGCAGCTGCGCCCGTTCATCC
>JAOXRV010000448.1 GCA_025800435.1 Cellvibrionaceae bacterium
CCTTTGCCTTTGTGGCCGGGGTAGAGCCGATGGTGGGCCTGTACGCGGCCTTTATGATGGGGCTGTTGACCGCGGTATTTGGCGGCCGCCCGGGTATGATCTCCGGTGCCACCGGGGCCACCGCGGTGGTGATGGTCTCTCTGGTCGCCCAGCATGGGGTGCAATACCTGTTTGCAGCGGTGCTGCTGGCGGGCATTATCCAAATGACAGCGGGTATTCTCAAGCTGGGCAAATTTATCCGCATGGTGCCTCACCCGGTAATGCTGGGCTTTGTTAACGGCCTGGCGATTGTGATCTTCCTGGCCCAGCTGGGTCAGTTTGAGGTGAAAAACGCCGCTGGTGAAATGCAGTGGATGCAGGGCTCGGCGCTGTGGATTATGATCGGACTGATTGTCTTAACCATGGCCACGGTGCGCTATTTGCCGCGCCTGACCACCGCCGTGCCGGCCGGTCTGGTGGCCATTGTGGCGGTAACCCTGATCGCTATCGGCCTGGATCTGGATGCGCGCACGGTGATCGACTTTGTGCGCGATAGCCTACCCGCCGAGCAAGCCGCCGAGGCTACCCTAAAAGGTGAGCTGCCAAGCTTTGCCATCCCGGCGGTACCTTTTACCCTGGAAACCTTGTGGATTATCTTCCCCTATGCGGCCATTATCGCCGCCATCGGCTTGATCGAATCGCTGCTGACCTTAAGCTTGATCGATGAGATCACCGAGACCCGCGGCCAGGGCAACCGCGAGTGTATCGGCCAGGGCATTGCCAACAGTGTTAATGGTGTGTTCGGCGGCATGGGCGGCTGTGCCATGATTGGCCAGAGCATGATCAATATTAATAACGGCGGTCGCGGTCGTTTGTCGGGCATTACCGCCGCGCTGGTATTGTTGGCCTTTATTCTGTTCGGCGCAAAATATATTGAGATGATTCCCCTGGCGGCGTTGGTGGGTATTATGTTTATGGTGGTGCTGGGCACCTTTGAGTGGTCCTCGTTCCGCATTATTCGCAAGATCCCGCCCTCAGATGCGTTTATCTTGGTGCTGGTATCCGGGGTTACGGTGGCCTATGACCTGGCGGTGGCAGTGGTGATCGGGGTGATCGTGTCGGCCCTGGTATTCGCCTGGAAGCACGCCAAACACATTATGGTCGATACCTATACCGACGATAAAGGCTATAAGGTTTACGACCTGCGCGGCCCGGTGTTCTTCGGTTCGGTCAGCCACTTCCGCGAGCTGTTCGACCCCAAAAATGACCCCCAGCATGTGGTGATTGAATTTAAACGCTCACGGGTCAGCGACCACTCGGGTATCGAAGCGCTGGACGCCCTGGCCCTGCGCTACCAAAAAGAGGGCAAGACCCTACACCTGCGTCACTTAAGCCCCGAGTGCCGCCAGCTGCTGAAAAACGCCGGCGATCTGTGCGAAGTGAACGTGATGGAAGACCCGACCTATCGAGTCGCGACCGACGTATTGGCCTAATAACCCAAGTAAGCCCTTGTCCTTGGATGACATAAATATGTCATCCTTGGCGGTTAAGCTGGTGCCCAGTTCCTTTGCAAGCAAGGCCTCGGGGTGGAACCTTTTTGCGCTGCTCACTGCTATATTAAACTGCGCAGCTGGCGCTTTTTGCCGCTGCTGCTGGGCCTGCTATTGGCTGTGCTAGTCAGTTATGCAAGCTACCGGCCGCTGGCGCTGCCGGCGCTGCAATTGCAACTCAATCTCAGCAGCTACCGCTGCACTACCGGCAGCAGTGCCCAAGGGCCGGATTTCAAAATATTTACCTTAAGCTACCACGGCGCCACCGAGCTGGCGGATTTGCTCTGTGCCAGCCCGGCCCTTTACTCCGGCTACCCAGGGGTGACCGTGGTGTGGGGCAGTCGCGCCCAGCTTAAAGCGCGCGACTTGATTGAACAGCGTTATGACCTGCTGCTGTTTCGGGCCGCTCAGGCGCGGGGCATGGTGTCGAGTTTCAGTGCCAACTACGAGGCCTTGCTCAGCTACGCCGGTTATCCGGTGCATTGGTATAGTTATCGCCAGCAGCCCCGCGCCGAGGCCAGTTATTTTAGCCGCCAGCGCATCGGTCTGGTGGATATGCCGCAAAGCTATTCCCGTTTTATTCTGCCGCTGGAATACCTTAAAAGCCTGGGCTTAAACCCCAGCCAGTTGAGTATCACCTTCTACCCCAGCCAGCCGCTGTTGGCGGCCGCCTTTGGCCGCGGTGAGGTGGATCTGGTCAGTGGCCCAGAGCTGCTGTTTAGCGCTGCGGCGCTCGGTGGGGACCGGCGGCCACTGTATTCGCTGCCCAATAACCTGCGCGCTGCTGCCGATGCCTGGCATATTCGCCGCCAGCTGCCCGCGCCGCTGCGCTGTACCCTCGGCAATGCTATTGTCCGGGCACCCTCGATTTACTCGTCGCGCCAGCTAAGCGGCGCCTGGCTTGAGCAATGTGGGGAGCGAGTGA
This sequence comes from Cellvibrionaceae bacterium, assembly GCA_025800435.1. Taxonomy (GTDB): domain Bacteria; phylum Pseudomonadota; class Gammaproteobacteria; order Pseudomonadales; family Cellvibrionaceae; genus Pseudoteredinibacter. The sequence goes on from JAOXRV010000448.1 coordinate 2,455, forward strand.
CTGGTGGCTAAGGGCATTACTAAAGCGCTGGGTTTGCTGTTGCTGGGCTGTGGGGCCATGGCCCTGGCGCTGGTCTGGTGCTGGTATGACTATCGCCAGCAGCTGGCTGGGGTATTGGCCCAGGCGCTGCCCCAGGAGGCAGCCAAGCTGTACACGGACAGTGGCCGTCCGGAGGATTTTAAAGCCAGTTTTTTTCAGCAGTTTAACCGTGGCTTGAGCCAGTACCCGGCACCGGCACCGGCTTATTTAAAACAGTGTCGGCCGCGCCTGCTGAGCTTGGATGGCCAAGCCCAGCACTGGCGCCAGCTCGCGCTTAGCTGGCGGCTGGCCGGGCAGCCCCGGCAAGCCGTATTTGGGTTAAATTGTCAGCCCGATTACCTGGCCCTATTGGGGCGTCCGGGGCTGCTCAGTATATTGGCTGGACTGCTGTTAATGGCGCTGCCCCGGCCGCTGAGCTCGGCCCAGCGCCGGTTGCTCGGGCAGTTACTGGGGCCGCGCCCCAGACTGCTCAATAGCATCAAGGCGGTGGCCACCCTCGGCGCCTTAAGCCCCGTTCAGCGGCAATTGCTGGGGGCACTGCTGGCCGAGCCTGGCAGCTCGCCCAAGCAATGTCTGGCGCTGGTGGCAAAGCCGCAGCTGGCGGCCCTGGCGCCGCAACAGATTCCCTGGTTTGTACTGGGCTGGCGCCACAGCGGTGGTGACTGGCAGCGGGCGCTGGCGGTGGCGCTGGCCGAACCGGGGCTGCGTTTTGCCGCTACTGAGGCACTGCTGTGGGTGCACGGGATTCCCTTGGCGATGGCAAAAACCCCGTTTATTTATTATCGCTGGTACGCCCAACAACGCAGTAGCGAGGGCGGTGGTTGGGTGATCAACCCGGCCAGCAACCAGGCGGATATCAACCGTGCCGCCGAGCTGGTGGCCTTGATGCATGACTACGGCGGCCACAAACGTGCCCTGGGCGATCTGCAACAGCGTGGTCTGCGCGCCAAAACCTTGGATCAAAATCGCAATAAAATTAAGGATGAACTGCAGGCCCTATTGGGCGAGGAGCTGGCAGCACCCTATTTATTTAGCCATGATCGAGACCAAAAAAGCGGCCGTGGGCGCTATCGCCTAAGCTTGTCTCCCGCTTTGATTGAAATTGTCGAGCCGTAGACGATGCTGAAGGTCTTTATTTTTTCTATATAGATCAATGCGCTAGGGCACCTCTGAATAACTCGGTGACGCTCAGGCCTTGAGGCAAACGCCCTAGCAAGGCGCTCGCTCGAAGGCATGCTGGGCGCACGTCGAGAGTGAGCAACACCGCTAGGCCATGCGGTTATAAGATGTGCCTCAAGG
>JAOXRV010000455.1 GCA_025800435.1 Cellvibrionaceae bacterium
CTGTCCGGGGAAAAAGGCCCGACTTCCGGGATAAAACCCAGCTTGAGGGGTAGGGAGCACTTTCTTCGTTCCAAAACGCTGCGTCCATGCAGCTGCGCCCGTTCATCCGGAGCCTAGTCACTGCGAAAGCACCCCCTACCCCTCAAGCTTACATCTCGCAGAACCTCTAGCTGCTGAGTACTAATAATAGCTCTTTCTGCTTGTACAGTCTTACCCTCCCCACAAGACTCGGGGGCGAAGCCACTGTTTATCCAAGCAACATGCAAGGAACTTATAGAGGCTTTGTCGGGCTACAGCTCGATATCGTAATCCATAATTAATGGCAGGTGGCTGGAGAACAGCTTGTGCTTGTTGATGGAGCCGTACTCGATCCGATGTTTCAGCTCATCGGAGACGATTTGCAGGTCAGTGCGCCAGCCGTCGCCCTCGCCCACTGCGCCGCTGGGCCACCAGCTGTACTCATCCGAGTCGCCGTTAACCCGGCGGAAGGCGTCGATATAGTCTAACTCGTCCAGCAGCTGGCGCATCCACTGTTGCTCGTGGGGGCGAAAGCCGTCGTCGTCCTCGTGGTTTTGCCAGTTTTCCACATCGCTGCGGTCGCGGGCCATGGCCCAGTTGCCACAGAAGATAAACTCCCTTCGCTTATTGCTGATTTTGTGCAAATGGGCCTGCAGGTCGTTAAAAAAGCCGACCTTTTCCTCAAGCTGCTGTTCATTATCGGGCTCGGCCGTGGGGGCCAGGAAAGAGCCGACGCTGAGGCGTTCAAAATCCAGCTGCAAATAGCGGCCCTGCATATCCAGGCCACTGGCAAAGCCAAAGCCGTAAATTAGGGCTTTGGGCATATGGCGGGTATA
>JAOXRV010000470.1 GCA_025800435.1 Cellvibrionaceae bacterium
CATCTTAGACGGCGACCTACTGGCGGTGCACAAGACTGAAATGGCCCGCAACGGCCAAATCGTTGTGGCCCGGGTAAACGATGAGGTAACCGTTAAGCGCTACGAGAAGCTGAGCAACCAGCCGCTGGTTTACCTGCACCCAGAAAACCAAGAGTTTTCAACCATCGAGGTGGATCTGCGTGAGCAAGAGTTCGCCATTGAAGGCCTGAGCGTCGGCGTTATCCGCCGCTAGCCTAAGACTTCAGCAGCGGAAAGGGCCGACTAAAGAGGAGACAGAGTGATGAATACCGCCAAACACAGCAACCTCAATCAAGCTAAGCAACAGGGTATTACCGAGCTGGTTGTATCCCAGGGCCAAGACCAATACCTCGATTGGCTATTGCCGATGGTCGCTCATTTTAGCCGTGCAGAACCTGGCCGCTGGCTCACCTGGATTGGCGCCAGCGACCTGAGTAAATCGCTGTTAGAAGCCTACGGGGTCGATTTAACCCATGTACGCTTTATTCACCTTCGCAACGACAAAGATTGCCTGTGGACCACCTGGGAAGCCCTGGCCGCTGGCAATAGCCATATGGTTATCAGCAACCCCGGTGTTATCTCACCACAAGAATACCAACAGCTAAAACAAGCCTCTGGCCTGGGAAACTGCCAGGGCCTATTGTTGAGAATGCATTAATAATACCCGCTAAGTGTACTGTGAGAATCAGATTGTACAGGGGCGAGCACGATAGGGTTTTAGGAGCCAGCTGCTAGTGCAGCTGGGACGATGTCGGGTGGGTAGCAAGCTCGTCAAAATCGTCTTCTTCCAACTCGTCAATGGCCTCTTCTGGAGCCCCAAAGTTGGCCAGCTCGCTGGCGGTTTCTAAACCCGCTTGCACCATGGCTCTGGCGACTTCGACCCGGGCATCTTGCAGATAATGCAAAGACTCTTTCGAGAAGTGGATAGTCAGCAAAGGCTCGCCTTGGTCGTCAGCGCGCTGCAGCGCGATATCGCCATTGGCCAGCTCAACAATTTCAAACAGCAAAGTGTCCATCCCCACTCCAGTTTCGTTTACAGGGCAATTCTAACAGCTTTTGCAAAGGCTTACGACCGTCCAGCAGGCCCGCGCTCTGCCCTGCGCTCTGCCCTGCATAAACAGCGGCTGTTAACACTCGTGCATAAGCTCCTGCTGCTGCCCAATAAATTGCTCAAATCCACCGACACAAGTGCTCAAGCTGTCCCGGTTGATATGTCGGGCTTGTGTACTCGCAATTAAAGACTGTTGGGAGGAATCGAGAGGCTCAAGCTCTGAAACTGGCTCATCCAGTTTGTAGATAAGCGGCAGCAGCTCACAGTATTGGGGGTACCAGGGGCAAGCTTGCAAGGCAATCAGCGCGCCGGGCAGTGCCTGGCCGTTAAACGTTTCTAGCGGCTGGCTGGCAGACACCATCTGTTTCAATAAAGCCTTGGCGTCGATGTTGGCATTGAGCTCGGCAACAATGTACTGATCGAGAGCTTGCTGTAAATACCAAAAGCCGGCGTTTACAAAACTGTCCTGCTCAAACGGCAGCTTGAACTCCAGACTGGCACGCAGTTGGGTTTTGGCACGATTTAATAGGCGCCGGTAAGCCTCAGCCGCCATACTATTTTTTGCCGCGCCCTTTGCTTTGGGTTTCTACCCAGGCACCACCTTGATAAAACGCCTTCCAGCCAGTCGCTTTACCGTCAATCTCCGATTGCACATACTGCTCTTTGGTTTTACGGCTGTAGCGCACGACG
>JAOXRV010000475.1 GCA_025800435.1 Cellvibrionaceae bacterium
GGGATGGCGGACGAGAGCCCCAAGGATGGGTTTATGCGTTCCCCAGAAGTTGTCACCGGCACAAGGCTCGGAGTCGAAGCCACGTTAGTATTTGTTGTAGGAACTGGTCGTCAGGCGGCATATAGAAATAAATAAGGTGAACCTTTTATGAGCTACCAAACGATTAAATACGAAGTTGCCGATAAAATTTTAACCATCACCTTAAACCGTCCCGACGAACTCAATGCCTTTACCGTTGAGATGGCCGAGGAATTGATTGAGGCCTTTGGCCGCGCCAGCGAAGACGATGAGGTGCGGGCCATTGTCGTCACCGGTGAAGGCCGTGGCTTTTGTGCCGGCATGAAGCTCAATAGCGATGGCAATGCCTTTGGCTTGAATGAGCAGTTAGCGCCAGAACTTTCGGATATGGCCAACTTGGAAGAGGCGCCCGCCGGGGTACGCGACAGTGGCGGCACGGTAACCCTGGCAATTTATAATTGCACCAAGCCGGTGATTGCAGCCATCAATGGGCCGGCCATTGGTATTGGCGCGACCATGACCTGTGCCATGGATATTCGCTTGGCCTCAAACAAGGCTAAATTTGGGTTTGTGTTTACCAAGCTTGGCATCACCCCCGAGGCTTGTTCCAGCTGGTTTTTGCCCCGCATAGTGGGTATGTCACAGGCCTTGGAGTGGGTCTATAGCGCCGAAATTTTTGACGCCGAGGAGGCCAGGGCAGGGCGGCTGCTTAAATCGCTGCACGAGTCCGAAGATTTGTTGCCGGCCGCCTATAAGATTGCCCGGCGCATTGCCGATAATACCTCGCCGGTGGCAGTGGCGCTGGCGCGGCAGATGATGTATCGCTGTTCCGCTATGCCCCATCCCGCCGATGCTCACCGGGTTGATTCGCTGGCGATTTTCTACCAGAGCCTGGAAGACGGCAAAGAGGGTATCCAGGCCTTTTGGGATAAGCGCCCGGCCGAGTTTAAGAGCAAGGTGTCCCAGGATATGCCCGAGTTTTATCCCTGGCAGGAAGATAGTTAGCAAGTATAATTAGCTCTCGCTTTAAGGGGAGCCATTATGGTGTTACAAGCGGGTATCTACCGCCATTACAAAGGCCAGGACTATCAGGTGCTGGATATCGCCCACCACAGTGAGAGCGGTGAAGCACTGGTTGTGTATCGTTGCCTATACGGTGACTACAGCCTTTGGGTGCGGCCGTTAACCATGTTTTTAGAAACCGTTGAACACCAGGGCAAAAGTCAGCCACGCTTTCGCCTAGTGCGCCCGGCGGGCACTGGCCATGACTGAGCCCCAGGCCTTGCTGCAGCTAAGCCAGCTGCAACAGGACGAATACTGGATGGGCCGGGCCCTAGCGCTGGCCGAGCAGGGGGCTGCCCGCGGCGAGGTGCCGGTGGGGGCTATTGTGGTTAAAGATGGCACTGCCATTGCAGAGGCCTATAACCAGCCTATTGGCAGTTGCGACCCTTCGGCCCACGCAGAGATAGTGGCCATGCGCCAAGCGGGCCAGGCCCTGGGCAATTATCGCCTGCTAGATTGCAGCCTTTATGTCACCCTAGAGCCCTGCAGCATGTGCGCTGGGGCGCTGGTGCACGCGCGCATTAAACGCTTAATTTACGCGGCCACCGAGCCTAAGGCCGGGGTTATTAACAGTCGGGCCCAATTTTTAGATTCGCCTTTTTTAAATACCACTATTGAGGTCAGTGCCGGGCTTATGGCCGAGCAGGCCTCGGCCATGTTGTCTGCATTTTTTCAGCGCCGCCGGGCGGAAAAGAAAAGCCTTAAGCGCTAACTTCCTCTTGTATTGCTATGCGCGGGCGGGCGTCATCGGCGCCCATGGCTCGGGCAAAACGCAAAAAACCATTAAAGGCCAGGGCTGGGTCTAGGGGCTCAAAAAACTCTGCGTATTTACCATAGCTGGCGGGCAGGTCGTATAGGCCGTGCAGCCATAGGCCGCCGGTGCCCCATTTTGATAAAAAGTGACCGCTCGGTTCTACGATGGCGGCGTGGCTGATGGGTTTATCGGCGCCACGCTGTTGTCGGTACAACACAATACCGCCCACCTGTGGCCGTTTACAGGTCTGTAATAGACCTTCATTGCGTAGATACTGCACAAATTCCGGGCCGGCGTACACATCCTCATAACGGCTGGCAATATGGCGATAGGGCTTGGAATCGACCAGACCAAATACAAGCATTAAACAGGTGTACTGCCACTGGGGCCAGGGGTCTTCAACCGGGTGTATATTGTGGGCGTTGTACTGTTTTAGCGTTTCAAAGTAGTGCGGCTGCTCGGTGGTGGGGTGGGCTTTGGTGATGGCTTCTATTTGTTTGCGTAAAAGCATTTTTGGCGGCCTCCTGGACTTGCTGTGCATAGATTCCGTGCCAGCAGGCGCCAGGTCTCGGGGGTCGCCACACGGTTATTCAGAGGTATCCTAGATTACCGGTTTTGCTGGGCTTGGCGAAATATTTATTTGGCATAGCCTGTGAGCAAATTAATGGGACTTAGCTCACAAAACCACCAAGGCGCGACATCCCTCACGCCTGGCAGCCCTGGAAAACAGAGGGCCGCTCAGTGAAACAATTGTTGGGCAGTGCGCTCAGCCAGGGCCTCAGTGGCTTCTAATTCAGCTTGAATTGGTGCGTAATTGCCCATATGGGACCAGTGGCTCAGCAGCGAGAAAAGCGTGGTTTTGAGCTGGCCAAGCGCCTCCACCCTTACCGCCCTGGTGGCGCTGTGATTGGCGCAGAGCTTACCCATTTGTTCGTGCAAAGCCTCTAAAATCTCAGCGGCGCGCCGGGTTTTGTCCCTAGCGCTAAAGCTGGCGGCCAGATTATGGGCGCTGATTACCCACATATTGATGCGGGCGGGGCAGTGCAAATGCTTGCCAGTACACTGGCAAAGCTCCAGCGCTTGTTTAAACAAAGTGCTCGCGCGCTGAAACTGCCCGCGCTGATGGGCGGCGGTTCCCTGGGCGATTAACTGGCGCCAGTTATTACTAATGGGGGGCTCAGCTGGCAGTGATAAAGAATTGCTGATACTCATAGCGGGCTTTCCATGTAAATGATAATCAATATCATTAAGTTAAGCTTTAGCTCGACCTCTGTCAAGTGATTGGAGTGACAGGGCAGACTAAAAGATGGAAAAATAAGGACTTTGAATAGAATTACAGCAACTTGTTGAAAAATAGCTAAGTTTAAGAAAACTATGACATTTTTTTAAAAATACCCCTTGACTCCCCAAGGGGTGATCCCTATTATACGCGCCTCAACGCACTCGTAGCTCAGCTGGATAGAGTACT
>JAOXRV010000480.1 GCA_025800435.1 Cellvibrionaceae bacterium
GGCTGTCGCTTTTGGCTTTGGGCAGGGGCGCGGCCAGATGCTCCACTGGGTGCTGCTGGCGCATATCCCGCAGCCAATCCTCAAAACTATCGTCGCGAACATCAAAGCCTTCAAGAAAATCCCGCCCCGCCTGGCGAAAGCGGCACCCAGGCTCCAAATCGGTTTCCACCCGCGCCGTATCCAGCCACACATCAACCCGATCAGCACCCAGCAAATCCGCATGAAGGCCCAGTTGATCTCGAATATCGCTGAGCGCTTGGCGCAGACTGCGGCTGGCCCGCTCCTGCGTGCGATCGCTCCATAATTTGGATTCCAACCAGCGCCGCCCGCGGCGCATTTCCGGGGCCGCCGCAATCAAAGCCAGAACAGCACGGGCATTCACCCCACGGGGGGTGATATCCCTCCCCTGCGGGCAGAATATGGAAAACGAGCCAAAAAGCGCAATCCGAAAAGACCCAGCCATCCTTAAAGCCTAAAGGTTGAAACCCCAAAGTCCATAGGGCCGTTGGAACGCAAATACCAGCCAGCGCCCTTGCACCGTGAAATAATTCGACTCGGAATTCTCTTGATTTGGACGCTGCATTTATTGTCAGAATTTTAGGCAAGACCGATATTCGAAGTTAATCTT
>JAOXRV010000487.1 GCA_025800435.1 Cellvibrionaceae bacterium
GCCATTGAATTTCCCCTGGCCAATCCATCAATTTCAACCCTGTTTCGGCTTCAGTTCGCCAATGGCCAGTTACACAATGGCCGCCTGGGCCCCAAGCAGAACCAGTGGCAGGTGCCGGCGCAAGAAAGCTTTAGCCAAGTGGCCAAAGACTATACCTGGCTCGGGGTAGAGCATATTTTAATTGGCTACGATCACCTGCTGTTTTTGGCCTGCCTGCTGTTTATTGCCGGCAGCGTCCGCCGCATTATTATTATGATTACCGGTTTTACCCTGGCCCACTCCATTACCCTGGCGGCAGCGGCGCTGGAGCTGGTGTATTTGCCGGTGCCAGCGATTGAGGCAGTGATTGCCCTGAGTATTGTGTTGTTAGCGCGAGAGCTGGTGCTTAACCGACGCGACACCTTAAGCTGGCGCCAGCCGGTACTGGTGTCGAGCAGCTTTGGCCTATTGCACGGCTTTGGCTTTGCCGCGGTACTGCAAGATATTGGCCTCCCCCAAACCGAGTTGCCAGCGGCCCTGCTATTTTTTAATATCGGGGTTGAGTTGGGTCAGCTGTTGTTTATTTGTGCAGCGGCCTTAATCTTTTTGGCGCTCGGCAAACTGCTGGCGGGCCTGCGACAGCAATATGGGCTCGTGCAAAGTATCAGCGGTTACCTGGTTGGCAGCCTCGCCTGTTTTTGGTTGTTTGAACGCCTGGCGGGGTTTTAGCGAGCGAGTATTGCCCGCCGCCTAACACTAACTAAGGCGAATATTCGAGGGCAGCCATGGCGAAACACCCAAGTATTAAAATCTTGCTGCAAATGACAGTCCTATATTGTCTCAGTTTCTTTGTGGCCGTGGCTTTAGCTGTGCCGGAGGTAAACACTGTGCCCCAAGATCCCTTTCTCAAGCCCGACCCCAAGCCTGTGGCGGCTACCCAAAAGACCGATGTGATTGTGATTGGCGCCGGCTTAGCTGGCTTGGCCGCCGCATCGCAGTTACAGCAAGCGGGGCTATCGGTTGTGGTGTTAGAGGCGCGCGAGCGCATTGGTGGCCGGGC
>JAOXRV010000490.1 GCA_025800435.1 Cellvibrionaceae bacterium
CCCCGGCAGTACAAGATTTATGGATGCTGCTATCTGGCGATCGATCTCAGCAAACTGTGCAGCTGAGCGAGGCACTGGAGGGCTACCGGGAGTTTTGCGACTTTGATACGGCCGAGCTGCACCTGGCCGAGTCTTACCGCACCCTGCGGCTGATGAACTACGCCGCCTGGCTGGCCCGGCGCTGGCAGGACCCGGCCTTCCCCAAGGCCTTCCCCTGGTTTAATACCGAACGCTACTGGTCTGAGCATATCCTCTCGCTACGCGAGCAATTGGGCGCCATCGACGAGCCGGCCCTGCAGGTGTTTTAGCGCGACAAGTCAATTTGTGCAAAATTGCAGGCCTCAATAACATTGATCCCCCTTGAATTTGCGCTATAGTGCCGGCATCTATACCCTAATATTACTTAGATAGTCGCAACACTGAGAGTCACACTATGAGCCTGACCGCTATCGATACCGAGCAGGATTTTATCTGGCAGACCATTCGCCGCGAAACCGCCGAACAAGTTGAGCAGGAACCTATTCTTGCCAGTTTTTTGCACGCCACCATTTTAAATCACGACTCACTCGAATGCGCACTCAGCTACCACCTGGCCAATAAGCTCGACAGCCCCGAGGCCTCGGCCCTGTTAATCCGCGAGGTGGTGCACCAGGCCCTGCGCGATGCCCCCAGTATTGGCGCGGCCACCCGCATGGATGTCGCCGCGGTCAAACAGCGTGACTCGGCCTGCAACTCAGATCGGAA
>JAOXRV010000551.1 GCA_025800435.1 Cellvibrionaceae bacterium
ATTGTAAAACGGCAGATCGTTATCGGCGGCAATGCGGTAGAACTGGGTCAGCGGCAGATTGCGCAGGTGGTTCCAGTGCTGGCCGTTATCAAAGCTTTCGTAAATGCCGCCGTCGCCACCAATGCGGATGTGATTGGGGTGCTCCGGGTTTACCCAAAGGGCGTGGTCATCCACATGGCGGGCTTTAAAGCTGAGGGGCGTCAGGGTTTTACCGCCGTCGAGGGAGACCTTGCTAAAGGTGTCCATCACAAACAGCCGATCCGGGTCTTTGGGGCCAACCATAATCTCGTTGTAATACTGGGGGCTGGTGGTCATATAACCCGAGCGCTTATGCCAGCTTTCGCCAAAGTTATCGCTGCGGTAAATGCCCTTGTCCTTATCGTTGCCCTCAATAATGGCATACACGGTTTGCGGCGCGCTCGGGGCCGCGGCCAGGCCAATACGGCCCAACTCTGAAGCTGGCAAACCACCGCTTAGCTTGCGCCAGGTTTTACCGGCATCGGTGGTTTTGTGAATAGCTGAGCCAGGGCCGCCATTAATCAGGGTCCACACATGGCGGCGGCGCTGGTAAGAGGAAGCGATTAACTCATCTGGGTTATCCGCATTAAACACCACCTCGTTAATGCCGGTGTATTTATCGATCTCTAAAATACGGGTCCAATTTTTACCGCCATCGCTACTTTTGTACAGGCCGCGATCGCCACCATCGGACCAGAGCGGCCCCTGGGCCGCCACATAGACCACATTGCTATCGCGTGGGTCGATTAAAATCTGGCTGATATGGCCGGAGTTTTTCAGGCCCATATGGGTAAAGGTTTTGCCCCCATCGGTGGATTTATAGACACCGTCACCGGCGGCCACTGAGCGCTGGGAGTTATTCTCGCCGGTACCCACCCACAGCACTTGGGGGTTATTGGGGTCTAGCTCTATCACGCCCACCGCGTAGGAGCCATAGTTATCGAAGATAGGGGTAAAGGTGGTGCCGGCATTTTCGGTCTTCCACACCCCGCCGGAGGCCACGCCAACATAGTAGTGGTGGGGTTTGCCTGGCACTATCGCCAAATCAGAAATACGGCCGCTGGTGTGGGCAGCGCCCAGGTTACGCAGTTTAAGACCACTGTAGACAGACGTGGGCGCTTGTTCTTTGGCATAGGCCAGCGAAGCGGCAACTAGGCCGGCACAGGCCAGAGCCAAGGGCAGTTTGCTAAATTTCACGTGCAGTTATCCTCGATTATTAACGGGAGCATCTACACAATGACGAATGGGATGGCCAGAGGCGCAATTCACCGCCAATAACTGCGGCGAATTGAGCCCTGACTGAGATAAACCTATAGGCTGGGGTTGATCAGAAACTTCTCGCCGGTGGTTTGGCGGCTGTAGCGCTCGATGGCCTCGCGGCTGAGGGCACCGGCCAGGGAAACTTCATTGCTGTAGTGGCTGGCAAAGGTGGTTTTTAGCTCGGCGGCGACCTTGGCACGCATCTCGATGCTCTTTTCCAGGCCCACTTTAGCCAGGAAAGGGGTCAATAAAAAGCCGCCCACACCCCAGGAAAAGCCGAAGTTGCGGTTGAGCACCGTGGGGCTGCGGTCCAGCCCGCCGTAGATATACACCTGTTTGTACACATCCGAGCCATAGCGGTTGTACTCGCCCATATTACGCGCTGCGGCCGCTTCCATACAGCTGAGGATATCGTTGGCCAGCTTACCGCCGCCGGTGGCATCGAAGGCCAGGGTGGCACCGGTTTCGGCCAGGGCCTCGGTCAAATCCGCGTAGTAGCTATCGCTGCTTGAGTTGATAATATATTTGGCACCAAGCTCGCGCAAAATAGCCTCTTGCTCGGGCTTGCGCACGATATTAACCAAGTCAATGCCCTCGTTCTGGCAGATGCGGTTAAGCATTTGCCCCAGGTTTGAGGCCGCCGCCGTGTGCACCAGGGCGGTGTGGCCTTCGGCGCGCAGGGTTTCTACCATGGCCAGGGAGGTTAAGGGGTTAACAAAGCAGGAGGCGCCCTCGGCGGCGCTGGTACCCGGCTCCAGTTCTAGGGCCATCATAAGATTCACCGCCCGGTACTGGCTGTACATATCGCCGCCGACAATACCCACCCGCTTACCGATAAGGGCCTGGGCCGCCGCCGAACTGCCGGCGGCAACCACGGTGCCACAGCCCTCGTTACCCACTGCCAGTGACTGCCCTACTCGGGCTTTTACCAGCTTGGCCAGGCCCGCAGGGATCTCGGCGCGCACCTGGGGGCGCTCGGGGGTGCCGGAGTAGACGGCGGTAGACAGATCTGCGGGGCCAAATAATAGGGCCAAATCCGACGGGTTAAGGGGGCTGGCCTCCATTTTGACCACAATATCGTCGGCGCCGGGTTCGGGCATGGGCAGCTCGACCAGGCTTAGCTCTAGGTGGTTATCGTCGGTGACTAGGGATCGCAGCTGTAAATTGGTATCCGCCATGGGTGGCTCCTTCGTTATTTGGGTTAATTGAAGCTTAGGGCCTATTTATAACCCGCTTTGGGCGCGCCTAACAGGGGCGGATGTGACAGACAGTTTATGCCACATGCCGTTAAGACTATAATGACCCCAACTGTGATGCGAGAATTAAGCTGTGGCCAGAATCAATATTAAAAAGCCCTTTACCATGCCCCGCGATGAAGTCAAAAACGGCATGAAAGAAATAGCCGAACACCTGTGTGACGAACACGGCATGAAATACCGCTGGTGCGGCGAAGAACGCATAGAATTTAGCCACAAGGCCGGCAAGGGCTCTCTCCAGGTAGAGGGCCAAGAAGTGGTGCTTGAGCTAAAACTCAGCCTGTTGTTTGCCGCCGCCGCGCCGCTGGTTAAAAAGCATGTGCACCAGTTTGCCGACGAATATATTTACTGATAAGGAACAACTGTTAAGGTACAACTATGTGGAATGTCTATCTTTCCGGTGAGATTCACACCGACTGGCGCGAGCAAATCAAAAAAGGCGCCGCCGAGCTCGGCCTAAATATTGAGTTTAGCTCGGCCAACTGCGACCACGAATCCAGCGACGCCGCCGGTGATCACCTGGGCGCCGAAGACAAGCAATTTTGGCGCGACCACAAATCCGCCAAGGTCAATGCTATCCGCATTAAAAACCTGATCGAGCAGGCCGATATTGCGGTGATTCGCTTTGGCGACAAATACCGCCAGTGGAATGCCGCCTTCGATGCCGGCTACTGCGCCGCCACCGGCGTACCCTATATTACCCTGCACGATGAAAGCCTGATTCACCCCTTAAAAGAAGTAGACGGCGGCGCCATGGCTTGGGCCCAAAGCCCAGAACAGGTGATTGAAATTTTACGCTACGCCACCGCAGAATAAACCCTAGGAGAAAGCCATGAAGTTTATTAAATACGCCCTACTGCTCACCCTGGCCGGCGCCCTTATCGGCTGTGGCGGCCACGGCTTTGAAGGCGAATACGAAAGCAAGGCCGGCTCATCCAATGCCTTTGTCGATGCCTTTGCCAACTCCGCCGGCATCTCCCAAAAAATTATCATCGGCAGCGACTATATGGAATCAGACGGCGAGCGCCATAGCTTCGAGGAAATTTTTGTGCGCGAATCCGGCGAAGAGAAATACCTAGTGTTTAAAGATGGCGAAGATGAAGTAGCCTGGAAAATTGTCGACGACAACACCCTGATGCAGGGCAATGGCTTAATGAATATTAAGATGGTTCGGGTTAAGTAAACCGAAGCGGCCTTAGCCCCTAAGCCCAGGGGTAAGGCCTATTGTGAGCTACTCTCTTTAGCAAATCTCTTTAACACCCCCTCCC
>JAOXRV010000565.1 GCA_025800435.1 Cellvibrionaceae bacterium
TTGTATTCCATTGTAATTACATCACGTAGTAGAGCCTGGCAGTGGGGGAAGGGGGTTTGGGGGCTTGGGAGCCAGGGATGGCGGACGAGAGCCCCAAGGATGGGTTTATGCGTCCCCCAAAATCCCTTCCCCCACTGCCAGGCTCGGCATCGAAGGCACAAATAAGTTACCAGAGAATAAATTAAAACCTACTGGGCCGTCCAAGCACCGTCAACGGGTAGCGCTGTGCCGGTCATGGTCGATGCCTCGTCGCTGCACAAGAACACCGCCAGGGCACCGAGCATTTCGGTCTGGGTCATGGTGGCCATCGGCTGCTTGGCGCCGACCAGCTCGGCCCGCGCCGCCTCATAGCCAATGCCTTTGGCATCGGCGATTGCCTCTATCTGGGGTTTCACCAAATCGGTCTCTACCCAACCCGGACAAATTGCATTGACGGTTACGCCATCGTTGGCGTTTTCCATCGCCGCCACCTTAGTTAAGCCCACCACCCCGTGCTTGGCCGCACAGTAGGCCGACTTTTGAGCTGAGGCCACCAAGCCGTGTACCGAGGCGATATTGATCACCCGGCCCCAGCCGCTATTGCGCATATGAGGAATGGCCGCCTTCATGGCAAAGAACACGCTAGAAAGATTAATGGCGATAATATCGTTCCACTTCTGCTCGGGAAAATCGTGCAGCGACTCGGTATATTGAATACCGGCATTATTGACCAGCACATCAACACTGCCCAAATCATCCACACACTGCTGCACCAGGCCCGCAATGGCGGCCGAATCACGCAGGTCCGCCGGGCTAAAACTGGTGCGGATGCCAAACTCTGCAGCGATGGACTCAGCCAGTGCCCGGCCCTCCTCTGCACTGACCAAACCGTGCAGCATGATGCCGTAGCCATGGGCCGCCAGGCGGCGGGCGATACCTAAACCGATTCCGCTGCTGCTGCCCGTTACCAAGGCAATTTTTGACTCACTCATTGTTCGCAAACCCTAAATAAACATTTGATTCAACTGTAACAAGAGTCTGCACACTTGCCCCTAAGACCTTAGTCGGGCGCGGCTATTTATCGTGCAGACTGCCGCCCATGCAATTGGGCGATTCGGGGGTAGCCTGGGCCTGCCACTCCTCGGGGCTAAAGGTATGCAGGGCCAGAGCGTGCACCGATCCGGCCATCTCCTCGGCCAGGGCGGCGTAAACCTTCTGGTGGCGAGCCACCTGGCGCAGGCCGTTAAACTCCGGGCTAACCAGCACCAATTTAAAATGGGATTCAGAGCCGGGTGGCACATTGTGCATATGGCTCTCGTTGCTAAGCTCTAGGTGCTCGGGCGCCAGGGTTTGAACCTTGGCGGTTATTGCGGCCTCTACCGGGCCGGCCTTCACAGTCTCATTCATGGGCATTATCACCTGCCTTAAATATATACAAAAATAAAATGGCTTGCTAACCCCTTGATAAAGCAGGGTTTTTAGCTGTTTAAATCAAGGCCCAATTATAACCAATTAGCAAATGTGACCCAGGCCTAAGTTTTGAGCACTTTATCGCTTATGATGGCCGTCCGCAAAATTGGGCAGGCGGCGTGCAAAACAACACAATTGGGCTATACTGCCAAGGAAGCCAGTAAGTATTAACGTCATGAGCAAAGTATTTATCGACCGCCGTAAAGGCAACGATCGCCGTCTCGAAATAGACCGCTGCAAAGACATCCCCCTCGACCTGTTTCACCGCAAGCGTCGTAAATCCACCGATCGCCGTGCCCTCGGGCGCAGCCTCAGTGAGGATTACTTTGCCTTTATTGAAGCCCAACAGGGCGCCGGGCAAAGCCCCTGCGACAAGGTGGCAGCCTGCGATCTCAACCCTCAAATGCCAAGCGCCCCGCACAAAGCCGAATTGATTAACTAACTCGCTGATACTCAGCGGGATCCTAGCGTGGCCGATCACGCCGATACCCGGCGAAAAGTGCGCTCGGCGCAATTAATTGCCTATCAAGCTGCCTGTCAAAGTCCAGCCATATCGTTTTATTAACACCATCACAACTTAAGACCCCAAGCCAACCATTCTCACTTGAGACAAAAACCTCTTGCCTTAGCCTTGCACGCTCAGACAAAATCGCATACAACACCTTGTTTTTAATGGAATTTTAAGATCCCAACGTAAAAATTAAGAATAAAACTCTTTATTTTAGTTTCACTTAAGAATATTATTCCTTACACATTAAATACTCCAAATAAACAGCCTTGAGCCCGAATAACAGCCTTGAGCCCTAACAACAACCCTGAGCCCTAAAAACAGCCCTGAGCCCTAATAACAGCCCTGAGCCCTCAAAACCGCCTGGAGCCAACAATAATGAATATCAAACAAATCCATCACGTCGCCTACCGCTGTAAAGACGCCAAAGAAACGGTGGCGTTTTACCGTGACTATCTGAATATGGACTTTATCCTCGCCATCTCTGAGGATCATGTACCTTCCACCAAAGAGCCAGACCCATACATGCACCTGTTTATGGATGCGGGCAATGGCAATATTCTGGCTTTTTTTGAGATACCCAACTCGCCACCAATGGGCAAAGACCCCAATACCCCGGACTGGGTGCAGCATATCGCCTTTGAACTGGGCAGCGAGGAAGAGCTGATGCAGGCCAAGGCCGAGCTTGAGGCCAAGGGCCTGGATGTGGTGGGCCCCACTGATCACGAAATTATTAAATCGATTTACTTCTTTGACCCCAATGGCCACCGCCTGGAGCTTACCGTGCGCACCGACAAGCCCGGCCAAATTGAAGAACTCAACCGCATCGCCCCAGAAATGCTAGAAGACTGGAGCAAAACCAAA
>JAOXRV010000597.1 GCA_025800435.1 Cellvibrionaceae bacterium
CGCACAATGCTGTTTGCTCCAGACATCAGCGCCAACTTTAATGTTGAGTATGTGATGCCTGTGGGTGAAGAGTTAGAACTGCGTACTAACCTAGATGTAAACTACACCGATGGTTTTTATTCAGCCCTGGATCTGGACCCCAATACCTATCACGACGGTTACACCAAAGTGAATCTGCGTGTTGGCCTGTCCTCTACCGATGATGTGTGGAGTGTGGCGCTTATTGGTAAAAACCTGACCGATAAAGAAACACGGGTGTGGAATAACGATGTAGCGCTGACCAACAGCAATAGTTACTTCGGTATTCCCGAGCGTCCTCGCTCCGTGGCCATTCAAGGCCGTTACCGCTTCTAGGGGGGGGCGCTTTTTACCTGCTGTCAGGAAATCATCATCCAAGATGATTTCCTGACCCCGTTCGTGACGCTCCGGCGCAAAATGCGATTTTGCTTGGAGCTACACTCTCGCTTCGGCGCCTGCCGAGATTTCCCGGCTGCTGGTTGGGCGACTTTCCTTTTACCTGCTGTCAGGAAATCATCATCCAAGATGATTTCCTGATCCCGTTCGTGACGCTCCGGCGCAAAATGCGATTTTGCTTGGAGCTACACTCTCGCTTCGGCTCCTGCCGAGATTTCCCGCCGCGAAGCTTGCGCTCCGGCGCTTCGATATTTGGCCGCTGCTGGCTGGGTGTGCCTTTTTAGGGTTTTGTTTGCCACGAAATATCGATTTTGCGATGGTTTGCTACGCAATCCCTTAGGTAGAGATTTATCAGGCTTTGATATGGAACTCCGTTCTCCTCTGCCATATCTTTAAAGTAACTGATAACGTCTTCACTGAGCCGCATAGTTACCGGCTTTTTCAGTTTGGATGCATAGGGGTTTTTGCGCGATTTCATTTTGGATAGATCATATTCAGCTTTCATGAGCGCTCACCTTGGTAGTGTTGGCGTTCATTGTTTGTTGCTTTACGAGCCGAAATAATCCTAATTGTATTTGCCTGGTTTCGCTCGCAATGACAAACAAGCAGAACGCGAGTTTCATTGCTTAGACCAAGCATGGGAAAACGATCTTCTAAGTCAGAGTGCGCTTCATCGTAGAACTGAATGGCGTACTCATCATAAAACACAGATTGTGCTTCATAGAAGCTAACCCCATGTTTTTCCTCGTTCTTTTCACCCTTTTTAGGGTCCCACTCAAACTCAATCATATGTACATTGTATGTACGTATTCTGGGAGGTCAAGTGTTGGCTGGTGCCCTAGTTTAATTCTAAAATCTGTTGAATGCGGGTTTCGGCGTTGGTCATTACCCGGAAGGTGACGCGGCGCGAGCGAAACGGATCTTCGTCGCCATAGTTGTTCAGAATCGGGTGGGCGGATGAGTAGCCGACCGCGGCCATATGGCCTTTAATCCAGTGGCGGTAGGGGCCCACATTGGGCAGTTGGTAGACAAAATCTAACACCGAGCGGGTGCGTTCCTGGGACAGTTCCATATTTAAAAAATAGGCCTCGGTATCGCCGGTGGTCTCATTCCAAATACTGCTGGTATGGCCTTCAATGCGCACTTCGCTGATTGACTCGTTGAACTGATCCAGCACCATCATATAGCGCGGGAAAAAACTGCGCAGCAATGCGCGGTAAGTGGCGCTGAGCTTGGTTTCGCCATCGTCAAACAGGGTTTGGGGGGCGTTAAAAACAAAGGTTAAGGTGTCTTTTTCGATCTCTGCATTCCAGGCGCGCAAATTGGGACCAAACTCTTCCATTAGGGCATTATAGATGGCCAGTTGATTTTCTTTGTAGGCGATGGCTACCTCTTTAATTTTATCCCGCTCCACCATGGCATCGCGCATCAGCGCCACCGCGACAAACAAAAACACCACCATCAAACCGGCCATTAAATCCGAAACCGATAACCAGTGGTCTTTTTCCTGCTCCAGCGATTGGTGTTGTTGCTGGCCGGCAAAGGCGGCTTGGCTTAGTGGGTCGCTCATACGGTACTACCGGCGTGGGTGAGAATACGGTGCAGGTCTTCGGTCAGTTTGATTTGCAGTTGCACCACCTTGAGCGATTCCTCCGCCTGTTGTGCGGCAATTTTTTGCAAGCGGTCGGTAACGGCTTCGACCATACCTTGCATATCGTTGTCAAAGGCTTCGCGGCTGCGGTCGGCACTGCGCATCAGTGCGTTGCCGCTTTCCCGAATCTGTTCGGCAAAGGCCTGGCTTTCCAGGCTGATATCCTTGCCTAACTGGGTAAATTGCTCGTTTAGCTCGCTGTGGCTGTCGGCTAGGGTTTGCTGGTTTTTCTCAATTTCTTCACGCTGTAGTTTGGCATTGTCCAGCAGCAGCTGTTGGCCCTGTTGCTGTTGCTGCGCCAGCTCTTCAGCGGCGCTGTTGAGGGCGCTGGCACTTTGTTGATAAGCGCTTTCTAAGGCCTGTTGGCCGCTGCTTAGGGCCGCTTCGGTATTGCTAAATAAATCCATCAAGCTTTCGCCGCCGCGCTTAAACTGCTCGGCCCCTTCACTCAGGCGAGTTTGTAACTGCTCACCACTGTCCAGCAGGCCCTGGCTCAAGCGCTCGCTGGCAGTCTGTACACCTTTAAGGGTGTTGTCGATATGGCTGTTGATTTCCGGGGCTGCGGCCACCGCCTTGTCTTTAATTTCCGCAAAGGCGCCCAGGTGGCGTTCCAGTTCTTGAATCTGGTGTTGGTTCACTTCCATTACCTGATGCCAGCTCTCCATGTTTTGGCCAATCAGCTGGGTTTGCTGGGTAACTTGGCTTAGTGCCGACTCGGCCTCGTGAATAGCTTTAACGCCCTGGTCGTAATTGCTGCGCATTTCTTCCAGCTGGCTGCGGTAATTCTCCTGCCACTGCAGCATATGTTCTAGGGCTTGATCAAGGCGCTGGAAGTTGCTGCCAAATTGGTCGGCAAAGTGATTGTTAAAGTCCGCTATTACAGCCTGTTGGGCTTTGGCCATTTGGCTCGCTGCGGTATTGCTGAAGTGCTCGGTAAAGTGGTCGAGCCGCTCCCACAGCTGTTTTTGAAAAGTTTGAAACAATAACGAGCGCTGTTTATTGTCTTTGTGGTTGTAGGCCAGCAGCTGTTTATTCTCCGCCCGCAGGGCCTGCAGTTGGCCGTTGAGGCTGCTCTGGTGTTCGCCGGCGATGGCATTTTGCAGTTGTACTATGCCATCGCGCTGCTCGGCCATTACCTGATATAAATCGGCAATGCCAATGGCCTGCTCGGGCTGTGTTTGCTGTTCCTGTTGGCGGGTGAGCAGGGCGCTGGAGAGCAGCATTTTAAACAGGATAGACAGACCCATACCCACCAAGCTGGTAGTAAATGCGGTTTTCATACCCATCAGCAGTTTGTCGATACTGCCGTCGATATTGCCGATATCAAACCCAAGCAGGCCGGCCACAATACCGCAGAAGGTACCTAAAATGCCCAGCGAGGTCAGCAGGGTGGGGGTGTACTGCACAAAGCCCGGCGCCTTGTCCTGGCGCCGGGCGTAAATGGCGTAGCCAAAACAGGCCAGCATGGCGATGATAAACACATCGGTAATCAGGCTGGCGCCAGAGCCGGCAATCAGGGCCTCTATCGGTTTGGCAAACATCGAATCTCCTAGCGGCTGCCCTGCCGTGGCAGCGGGTAAAACTGGCAGTTTTTTGACGGGGTCGTTGGCCTTAAGTGTAGTGCCTATAGCGCCGTTCTGCGTAGTTGCGATGGCGTTTGGCTGCGCTTGCCCGGCAAGGGCCGCCAAAGGTGACGGTTTTCTGACCGGGTTCCCGTGTTTTTTGCGCCTTAAGCTAAGTTAAGCAGGAACTGTGCCCGTTCGTCGGTTTTGATAAAACCGGTTATATGAAGCTTTTATGGCAGCGCTGGGTTTGCTTTGACTCCTAAGGTCGCTAAATATAAATTAGTGACGACTAAATTAGGTCGAGGTTAAGATACCTTAATAATATAAATAACCGGCAATTCGCCATTACCACAAGCACAAACTACTCATGCACGAGGTCAATATGAAAACTTACTGGTCCTGGTTCTCTGGGGGGCTGGCGCTGGCGGTCTGCTTTCTGCTGGCCGTATCTCTGGTTAAACCCATTGGGGTTTCCACCCAATTTGTGATTGCAGACGGTATCGTCTGGTCTGCGCTCGACAGTGAATTGGTGCAGACAAACCCCGAGGCCAAGCACGGTGTCAGCAGCGACAATGCCTATCTCAATAAAAGTGGCGGCAAATACGCAAAGGCCATCGATAACCCGATTAACTACGGCTTTATCTTTGTATTAGCCATGATTCTCGGTGCTTTTTTGGGGCGCCGCCTCCAGGGTGGTGAGATCGAACAGCCCACCACCTGCCAACTGGCCGAGCGCCCAACCATGCACCGCTACGCCATGGCCTTTATCGGCGGTGCAATCGTGCTGTTTGGTGCGCGCTTAGCGGGCGGCTGCACCAGTGGCCATATGATGAGTGGCATGATGCAAACTTCCCTTAGCGGCTATTTGTTTGCCCTGGGAGCCTTTGCCGCTGCAGTGCCAACCGCCATTTTCCTCTACGGCCGCAAATAGGGAGCCTGCCATGAAAATTGTATTAGCTATTGTTCTGGGAACCCTGTTTGGTTTTGTGTTACAGCGCGTGGGCGCTACCGATAGCCGCGTCATTTGGGGCATGCTAACCCTAAAAGATCTGCGCTTGGCCAAGACCATTTTATTTGCCATCGGGGTTAGCTCTTTCTTAATGTTTTTAGGCATTCAGCTGGGCATGATCGACGGCGGCCATATGTCGGTAAAAAGCGCCTACTACGGCGTGCTGATCGGCGGCGTGCTGTTGGGCCTGGG
>JAOXRV010000613.1 GCA_025800435.1 Cellvibrionaceae bacterium
CCCCGCCGTACTCGGAGTGCAGCGCCACCTGGGAGTAAAGCCGGTGGGCCAGCAGGCCACGCTCACTGTCGTAGACCGCCACCCCGGTTTCATCACAGGAGGTTTCTATACCCAAAACGCGCATATTTTCTCTGCCGTGCTTAAAAGCGTGCCATGATACCAGTTTTGCCCCCCGGCCAGCAGTATTGAATTGGCATCAAAAGGCTTGCACAGTGCCTTAAGACTGTATAGAATTTGCGCCCCTTGAAGGGTAGTCACGCCTGTTATCTGGCCCGGCCACCCACAAACTAAGATTCTGTAAGAACTGACAGAACAGATACACTAACCCGAAAGGTACAATTAACAATGCCTGCTGTTAAGCTGAAAGAAAACGAACCATTTGATGTTGCCCTGCGTCGCTTTAAGCGCTCTTGTGAAAAAGCCGGTGTTTTAGCCGAAGTTCGCCGCCGCGAGTTTTACGAGAAGCCCACCAGTGTTCGCAAGCGCAAAGCTGCCGCTGCGGTTAAGCGTCACGCCAAAAAGGTTCAGCGCGAGTCTCGCAAGTTTCAGCGTCTGTACTAATTTTGTCGGCTCGGCCGCCGGCTGAGCGACAGCGCCACAAGCCCAAGGTTAACCTTGGCGAGTGTATCTAAGCCCAGCCCCGTGCTGGGTTTACGCGTTTATACTCCAGCCAAAATCAGCACCTCAAGGAGCGCACCATGTCCGAGATTAAAAAGACCATTACCGCCGCCGTAAAAGACGCCATGCGCGCCAAAGACAAGCCGCGCCTGGGTGTATTGCGGATGGTACAGGCCGAATTTAAGCGCATCGAGGTAGACGAGCGCATCGAGCTAGACGACGCCCGAGTGCTGGCGGTGCTGGATAAAATGCTCAAGCAGCGCAAAGACTCTGCCACCCAGTTCCGCGAGGCCGAGCGCCCTGAGCTTGCCGAGCAAGAGGAAATGGAAAGCGCGGTGATTCAAGAGTTCCTGCCCGCCGCCCTAAGCGAAGCGGAGCTGGAACAGATTGTCAGCGACGCCATCACTGAGACCGGCGCCGAATCGGCCCGTGATATGGGCAAGGTAATGGCCATTGTTAAGCCCCAGGTACAGGGCCGTGGCGATATGGGCGCCGTTAGCCAGCTGGTAAAAGCCAAGCTCGCTTAAGCAGACGTTAACCCTTTAATGCGGCTGCCAGGGCCATTACACTATGGCAATGAAAGGCCGCATCCCCCAGAGTTTTCTCGATGATCTACTCGACCGCCTCGACATCGTCGATGTGGTGGATCACCGTGTCAAACTGAAAAAAAGCGGCAAAAACTACAGCGCCTGCTGCCCCTTCCACGATGAAAAGACCCCGAGCTTTACGGTAAGCCCCGACAAACAGTTCTATTACTGCTTTGGCTGCGGCGCCTCGGGCAATGCCCTGGGCTTTATCATGGAATACGAGCACCTGGATTTTCCCGCGGCGGTAGAAGAGCTGGCCAAACTGGCCGGGGTAGAGGTGCCACGGGAAAACGTCAAAACTTCCCCCGCCCAAAAAGCCCGAGAAGTTCAGCGCCAGGAGATCCTGGAGCTGCTGAGCCAGGCCGATGACTACTACCAGGGCCAGCTGCGCGACCACCCCAAAAAAAACCAGGCCATTAACTACCTAAAAGGCCGGGGGCTATCGGGGGCCATCTGCAAGGCCTTTGGCATCGGCTTTTGCCCACCGGGCTGGGATAATTTACACAAACACTGCACTGCCGGGCAGGAAGGTGGTAAGCACTCGCACACCACAAAACGCCTGGAAGAAGCCGGTCTACTGGTTCACAACCCCGAAAAACAGCGCCACTATGATCGCTTCCGCGAGCGCATTATGTTCCCCATCCGCGACCGCCGCGGGCGGGTGATCGGCTTTGGCGGCCGGGTGCTGGGGGATGCCAAACCCAAATACCTCAACTCACCGGAGACCCCGGTGTTCCACAAGGGCAAAGAGCTGTATGGCCTGTGGGAGGCGCGCCAGGCCCTATCCCAAATTCCCCGCCTATTGGTGGTGGAAGGCTATATGGATGTGGTGGCCCTGGCCCAGTACGGCATTCCCTATGGGGTGGCCACCCTGGGCACCGCCTGCGGTGAAGAGCATTTACAGCTGGCCTTTAAACACACCCAAGAGGTGGTGTTCTGCTTCGACGGTGACGAGGCCGGCCGCAATGCCGCCAAGCGAGCACTCACCAACTCCCTGCCAGCCATGACCGACGGGCGGCAAATTAAGTTTCTGTTTTTGGATGAAGGCCAAGACCCTGACAGCTATGTGCGCCAAATTGGCACCGAAAAGTTTCTAGAGCGGCTGCAAACCACCGCCAGCCCACTGGAAGATTTTTTGTTCGACAGCCTCAGCGAAGACCTAGACCCGGCCAGCATGGGCGGCAAGGCCCTGCTCAGCAAACGCGCCGCACCGCTGCTTAACCTGCTGCCTAAGGGGGTGTACCGGGAGCTGATGTTTAACAATTTGGCCAAGCGCACCGACCTGCCCCTAGACACCTTGATGGAGCTGATTGAGCAGCCCCTGCCCAAGCTGGAACAGACCGCCACACCCCAACAGAAGAATTTGGCCCCAAGCGGGGAACCTGAACCCCCAAATCCCATCCAAGAGCCACAGCACGGGCCAGAGGACGAAGCCCCGGACTATCAGGGTATGGCCGAGTATTTTGGCGCTGGCGAAGAACTGGGCCCAGCGGAGGCACCGCCCCAGCACGGTTACCAGGACGCGGACTACCAAGACTACTCAGTCGATCCAGACGACGACACCCAAGCCGGGCAGCCCGAGACCGGCGCCAGCCTAAGCCTGCAACGGCTGCTGATTGGGCTTTTGGTAGAGACTCCAGCACTGGCCGAAAAACTAGAAAATATTGATATTTATCAACAGCTTAATGACACCGATTCAGAGCTATTACTGCGCCTGTGTCAGTGTTTACAAAGCCGCCCCCACTACAATGTGCACCAGCTGGCCGGGCACTGGTTGGCCAGCTACGGAGAGGCGGACTGGCAACGCCTGAAAGCCATTGCCGAGCAGGCCAGCGACCACCTTAAGGCCGCCAAAAAGCGCCCGGGCTTTGATGAGGCCACCGAGCTGGTGGCTAGCCACCGGCGCCTGGCCGAGCAGCACCAGCAGCGCCAAAACAGGCGCCAGATTAGCGCGCTAAGAGGTAAAAAACCGGCCGAACTAAGCGAAGAAGAGAAACAGCTGTACCGGCAGTACACCCAAACTGCCCCCAAGCCCGGCAGCTAGGGCAAATAAAACCGCCGCAGGTGCTTGATTTTCTAGAATAAAGCACTATTTATACGTTATAATTTCTTGTTTATCTCGACAGCACAGTTAGCAGGTCACGAATGAGCGACAACGCCCAGCAACAACAGTCCCGTATTAAGGAACTCATCGCCCGCGGTAAGGAGCAAGGCTACCTTACCTACGCCGAGGTGAATGACCACCTGCCCGAGGACATCTCCGACCCGGATCAGGTCGAGGACATCATCCAGATGATCAACGACATGGGTATCAAGGTGTACGAAACCGCCCCGGATGCCGATGAGATTCTGATGACCGACGGCGACTCCTCTGCCGACGAAATTGCCGCCGCCGAAGCCGCCGCCGCCCTGGCCGCAGTAGAGACCGAAGCCGGCCGCACCACCGACCCAGTGCGTATGTACATGCGCGAGATGGGCACGGTCGAGCTGCTGACCCGGGAAGGTGAAATCTCGATTGCCAAACGCATCGAAGAAGGTGTGCGCGAGCTGATGCAAGCCATGGCCTATTGGCCCGGCGTGGTTGAGCACCTGATCAGCGAATACAAGCTGATCAATAAAGAAGAGCGCCGCCTACCCGATGTAATTGCCGGCTGGCTAGACCCCGCCGACAATGTGCCCTCGGCCCTGGCCCAAGCCCAGGCCGCCGAAGCCATGAACAATGATTCGGACGACGACAGCGACGACGAGGACGATAACAACAACGGTATCGACCCTGAAGAGGCTAAAGAGCGTTTTAAAAAGCTGGAAACCCAGTGGAAAAAAGCCATTAAAGCGGTCGACAAATACGGCTACGACAGTAAGCAGGCCGCCAAGGCCATGGCCGATACCGGCGAAGTGTTTAAGTTCTTCAAGCTGCCACCGCGCCAGTTCGACCCGATCTACGACGAGATTCGCGATACCCTAAACCAAGTGCGCCAGCAAGAGCGCCTAATTATGGACCGGGTAGTGCGCAAGGCGCGCATGCCGCGCAAAACCTTTATTAAAGAATTCCCCGGCAACGAAACTAACGATGCCTGGATTCCCGAGGTTATCAAGAAGAAGCGCGACTACTCCGAGAAGCTGAAAAACTACCTGCCCGATATTCAGCGGGCCCAGCGCAAGCTGGCCCAAATTGAAGAGGCCTGCAACCTAAACCTGGCCAATATCAAAGAAGTTAACCGCCGCATGTCCATCGGCGAGGCCCGCGCCCGCCGCGCCAAGAAAGAAATGGTTGAGGCCAACCTGCGTCTGGTAATTTCAATCGCCAAGAAGTACACCAACCGCGGCCTGCAGTTTCTCGACCTGATTCAAGAGGGCAATATTGGCCTGATGAAAGCGGTAGACAAGTTTGAATACCGTCGCGGCTATAAGTTTTCAACCTACGCCACCTGGTGGATTCGCCAGGCCATCACCCGCTCGATTGCGGACCAGGCCCGCACCATTCGTATCCCGGTGCATATGATCGAAACCATCAACAAGCTCAACCGCGTATCGCGCCAGATGCTGCAAGAGATGGGCCGCGAGCCCACCCCGGAAGAGTTGGGCGAACGTATGGATATGCCCGAAGATAAAATTCGCAAGGTACTCAAAATTGCCAAAGAGCCCATCTCTATGGAGACGCCCATTGGCGACGATGAAGATTCCCACCTGGGTGATTTTATCGAGGACCACACCATTACCTCACCGGTTGAGTCAGCCACTGGCGAAGGCCTGACCGAAGCCACCCGCGAAGTACTGGGCGGCCTGACCGCGCGCGAATCCAAAGTATTGCGGATGCGCTTTGGTATCGATATGAACACCGACCACACCCTTGAGGAAGTGGGCAAACAGTTCGACGTGACCCGCGAGCGAATTCGCCAGATCGAAGCCAAGGCCCTGCGCAAACTGCGCCACCCTTCGCGCTCGGATCACCTGCGCAGCTTCCTCGACGAGTAAGTGCCTTCACCCAAGGCAGCACCCGAAAAACCCCGCTGAGCCGGGGTTTTTTTATGCCCGCTTGCCCATCCCTACGCACTGACACCAAAAGCTGCCATAATCCCCCCTTTGCGCACGCAGCCGCGTGATAAAAACAATCCTTACAAGGGAATAAAGCATGAATGATGTTGCAAGCTCAGGGAAAACCACCCGCATTGGCCGCCTGCTCGACAAAATCGAAGTAGTCGGCAATAAACTGCCCGATCCGGCGGTAATCTTTTTAATCAGCCTGGTTATTGTATGGCTGCTGTCGGCACTGATGTCGGGGATGAGCTTTGAAGCCATCGACCCGCGCACCAAAGAAGCGCTGGTAGTCAACAACCTGTTAACCGGCGCCTCACTGGCAGACTTTTTATCGCGCATGGTGACCATCTTTACCAGCTTCGCCCCGCTGGGTGTGGTGCTGGTGGCTATGCTCGGCGTGGCCGTGGCCGAGCACTCGGGCTTTATTAACGCCGGCATTAAAAAAATGCTCGATGCCACCCCAGCCAAACTGCTAACCCCCTCGGTCATCTTGGTGGCCATTGTCAGCCACACCGCCACCGATGCGGGCTATGTGCTGGTGATTCCATTAGCCGGGGTTATCTACAGCGCCATGGGCCGCCACCCACTGGCCGGTATTGCCGCGGCCTTTGCCGGGGTAAGCGGCGGCTTTAGTGCCAACTTTGTGCCCTCGGCCATCGACCCATTGCTGCAGAGCTTTACCCAAAGCGCCGCCCAAATTGTCGACCCGGCGATTCAAATCAACCCGCTTAATAACTACTTCTTTACCTCGGCCTCAAGCCTACTGGTGGTGTTATTGGGCTGGTATTTAACCGATAAAATTATCGAGCCACGCCTGACCAATACCCCAGTCGACGGCGACACCGAAAACCTGCCCCAGTTTGGCGAGCTAGAAGGCAAAGAAAAATCCGCCCTGCGCTGGGCCACCGCCACCATGCTGGTCGGCATTGCCCTGCTGGTCGCCATCGCCTGGCCCAGCGACAGCCCCCTGCGCGCCGCCAATGGCGAGCTGGCATCCTTTAGCGCGCCGATTATGCGCTCGATTGTGCCGCTGATTTTCTTACTGTTTGTAATTCCCGGAGTGGTCTACGGCTATATCGCCGGCACCTTTAAAAACAGCAAAGATGTGATTGGCGCCATGAGCAAGGGCATGGAGGGCATGTCCTACTATATTGTGATGGCCTTCTTCTGCGCCCTGTTTATCGACGCCTTTGGCAAATCCAACCTGGGTGCCCTACTCGCGGTAAACGGCGCCGAAGTACTGAAAACCCTGGCCCTACCCAGCATGGTAACCATGGCCGGCATCGTCTTCCTGACCGCTTTCGTCAACCTATTTGTGGGCAGCGCCTCGGCCAAATGGGCCCTGATCGGCCCCATTATGGTACCCATGCTGATGCAGATCGGCATCTCCCCCGACCTAACCCAGGCCGCCTACCGGGTGGGCGACAGCAGCAGCAATATCATCACCCCGCTAATGCCCTACTTCCCCTTGGTGGTGGTCTACTGCCAGCGCTATGTAAAGAGCACCGGTATCGGCACCCTACTGAGCCTAATGCTGCCCTATTCCGTAGCCATCATTATCGCCTGGACCCTATTCCTAATCGCCTACTGGAGCCTGGGCCTGCCCCTGGGCATACAATCCAGCTATATCTACCCGGCCGGCTAGCAAATTAGGAAAAAGTGCTAAGCTATTGATATTAGGGTTAAAACCCTAGCCACCCCCTGGCCTTAAAGGCCGGGGGGCATTATAATCACCCACCCCGGCAGGCCACTGCCAAAGTGAAAATGGGCCTTTAGCTCAGTTGGTTAGAGCACCCGACTCATAATCGGTAGGTCCCCAGTTCAAGTCTGGGAAGGCCCACCATTTTTACTTTTAAAAACAAAAAGTTACAACGATTTCGAGCTTCTTAGACAATTCTCTCAGGGTTCACAACTACGTAACCCCACTCTCCAAACTGTTTACACCCTGCCTCAAGCTCACAGCCGGCCAGAAAACTAGATTTTATCGGGGTTACACTGAGCTATAGTCAAATCTGGTGTATAGCCTCAGCGGTGTCTTGCTGATGATCTGGCTCTACACGTTCGCCATCCTTGAATTTAACTCCTTCGATAACATCAGCAAGTAGCTTATAGCCTCGTAGCCTGTGCCACCTTTTCTGAGCTGTCATTATCAGTTTGTAGGTCATCGCCAAGGTCGTTTTCCGGCTGCCACAATTCTTAGTTTTTGTCGTCCTCAATCGCACCGTCGCAAACACCGATTCAATTGGGTTCGTCGTGCGTATGTGCGTCCAGTGTTCTGCTGGGAAATCGTAAAAACTCAGCATCGCGCCCCGGTCTTTTTTAAGGCAGGCGATTGCCTTGGGGTACTTAGCTTCAAACTTCTGCACGCAACTGTCAAAAGCCAACTGCGCACCCTCTAATGACTCTGCCATCCAAATATCTTGTAGCCCTTCCTTGAGCTTGGGTTGCACGGCCTTGGGCACCTTGTTGAGAACGTTGGCCGTTTTGTGAACCCAGCATCGCTGCGTTTTTGCACCTGGCCAGCGTTTTGCGACAGCCTTCCATAGGCCCAGGGCACCATCGCCGATTACCAACTCTGGCGCTATACTAAGCTTCTGCGCGCTCAACTGATCGATCACTTCGCACCAGCTAGCCTCACTCTCTCGGTAGCCATCAGTGACCGCCAGAACCTCTTTACGGCCCGTAGAGTCGGCGCCAATCAGCACCAGCAGGCATAGACGGTCATCTTGGCGTACGTTGCAGTAGACCCCATCAGCCCAAACGTAAACGTAGCGCCGATTACTCAGATCACGCTGTCGCCACTGATCATAATCAGCCTCCCAGGCCTGCTTTAGGCGGCTGACAGTGTTTGCCGACAGGCCCGATGCTCCCTCACCTAGCAGTGCCTCTAAGGCCGACTGCATATCACCTGTGGAGATGCCCTTCAGGTACAGCCAAGGGATAAACTCATCTACAGTCTTGGTTCGCTTCAAATACGGCGGCACGATCTTGCTGTTGAATTTGATGCCTTGCCCTGAACGATCTCGAACCTTGGGTACTTTTACCGAGATATCCCCAATGCCTGTCTGAATGGTGCGCTCTGGCAGGTGGCCGTTGCGAACCACTGCCTGTTTACCGTCGACCAGAAAATCTGAGTAGCTATCGAGTAACTGCGTCACTTCCGCCTCAATGGCCTTCGCCAGAAGCTGCTGTGCCCCTTGTTTCAGAAGCTCGGTTAAGCCATCGGTTGCTGGTGTTTTTAGCTGGATAACATTACTATCGCTCATGCGGTGTACCTCTCTGTTGGTTGTTGATCCGCCAAGATCAATCAACAGGATACACCGCTTCTTCCTTCAACTCATACACCAGAAATCATCATAGCTCGGTTACACTGGGGTTACACCGTAAAGCAAGCCCCCCTTGTTTAAGTTTCGCAAGAAGCAGAACAACAGTACTTGTGGCTATATAGGCCGCAAACGTAGCATGTATAGAAGACTTGGAGTTTACGAGCTGCCAGCAGATGCCCTACTTTCAATCACCACAGATTCATCAAATGGTTACTCCAAAGGTAAAGAGGGCCACACAACGAGCAAG
>JAOXRV010000670.1 GCA_025800435.1 Cellvibrionaceae bacterium
CGATCGCGGCCTTCAGCTTGTCCTTGCCAATTGCGGCACGGTGCGAACGGCCCAAAGCCGCATCAGCCAGTTTATCAAGGGTGAAAACAGGGGGTTTGGCACAGGGGCCAGACGAAAAACGCGGGTTTGCCGGCCGCGTGACCGGTTGCTCAATAGCCATGTAGCTACCCTTCCAGATAAGCGCCCCTCGTTGGGGAGGGGTGTCCCAAGGACAGAGCTATGCAAAGGCTTGGACGTGCGCAAGCGCTGAAAAGCATCAAAACCGACATTTATTCGAGAAAAAACGCCGCCGCATATAGGGGCCTGTTTCCTATCCGCAACAGGCCCGCCCGGCGGCAGCAGTGCAGCCGCCGGAATTTTCTTAGAACATCGCCAAAAGCGCGGCAGCCCCAGCCGCCCCGGCCGCAGCGCCAGCCAATGCTGGCACCACCCAGGCGGCTCGATTCGGCTCGGGCTCGGACGTGCGGGTTTGCTCCAGCAGTGCTTTTTCCACCAATCCCGGCAGTCTGGGACCAAACCGAGCCAGCACCTGTGCAGTGCTTGTCAGATCGTTCACCACGGCGCGCGGGCCGATGGATTTTTTGATGTAGCTCGTCACCACCGGCTCAGCGACCTGCCAGATATTCATATGCGGATTGAGAGAGCGCGCGACACCTTCGACCACTACCATGGTCCGCTGCAACAGGATCAGTTCGGTGCGGGT
>JAOXRV010000686.1 GCA_025800435.1 Cellvibrionaceae bacterium
TCCCCATTTTGTTTTTGCACAACACCACCGGATTTATGGTGGGCACCGAGTCCGAACAGGCCGGAATTATCAAGCACGGCTCTAAACTGATCCAGGCGGTGGCCACCGCCAGTGTGCCCAAGATCAGTATCGTGGTGGGCGGTTCTTACGGCGCCGGCAACTACGCCATGTGTGGGCGCGGCTTCGACCCCACCTTTATTCTGGCCTGGCCCAACAGCAAAACCATGGTAATGGGCGGCGCCCAGGCCGGTAAGGTATTGCGCATTGTGGCCGAAGCGAAGATGCAAAAGGCCGGCATGGTCGACGAGGCCATGCTCGACGGCTTAGAAAAACAAACCGCCGATATGCTTGAACAGCAATCCTCCGCGCTGTCTTGTACCGCGCGCCTGTGGGACGACGGCATTATCGACCCCCGCGACACCCGCAAGGTACTGGCCTTTGTGCTGGATATCTGCCGCGAGGCCGACGCCCGCCCCTTAAAGAAAAATACCTTTGGTGTGGCCCGGCTGTAATTCACAGCCGCCACATTAACCACAAAGTTTAGGAAACCATTATGTTATACACCGAACAGCACCACGAAATCATCCGCACCACCAAGGCGTTTATCGATAAAGAGATCAACCCCTATGTGGACGAGTGGGAAGCCGAGGGCATCTTCCCGGCCAAACAGGTCTTTAAACAGCTGGGCGACCTGGGCCTGCTGGGCATTTGCAAGCCCGAAGAATACGGCGGCATGGGTTTAGACTACAGCTACCAAATCGCCTTCTCTGAAGCCCTGGGCGCCTGCCACTGTGGCGGCGTACCCATGGGCATTGGCGTACAGACCGATATGTCTACCCCGGCGCTGGCCAAGTTTGGCAGCGACGAGCTGCGCAAAGAGTTTCTAGCCCCGGCGATTGCCGGCGATATGGTGGTTTCCATTGGTGTGTCCGAGCCCCAGGCCGGCTCCGATGTGGCCGCCATTAAAACCAGCGCCCGCAAAGATGGCGACGACTATATTATCAACGGCACCAAAATGTGGATCACCAACTCCACCCAGGCCGATTTTATCTGCCTGCTGGCCAATACCTCGGACGACCACAAATACACCAATAAATCCCTGATTGTGGTGCCCACCAATCTGCCCGGTATCAGCTTTTCCGAGCGCCTAAACAAACTGGGTATGCGCTCATCCGATACCGCCCAAATTTTCTTCGACAATGTGCGCGTACCCCAGCGCTATCTAATTGGTGAGGAAGGCCAGGGCTTTACCTACCAGATGCTGCAGTTCCAGGAAGAGCGATTGTTCGCCGCCGCCAACGGCCTGCTGGGCCTGGAGCACTGTATCGAAGAGACCATTAACTACACCCGCGAGCGCCAGATCTTTGGCAAGTCGGTACTCGATCACCAAG
>JAOXRV010000721.1 GCA_025800435.1 Cellvibrionaceae bacterium
GCCCGATGCACCAGCGCCAGATGCGAGCTGCCATAGGCCACTTGGAACCCGGCGGCGGTTTCAAAGCTCATATCCGCGGGCATGGGCAAGCACCGCTCGGCCCCCACAACCGCATATTCCGCCAGCCCCCCATGGCCCGCATAAGCGGCAACGCGATCACCGATGGCAAGGCTAGAGACCCCGTCACCCAAGGCGGTGATGGTGCCTGCAAGCTCAAGCCCCAAGGTCAAAGGCGGCTCGGGCATTTCCTGATATTTGCCCTGGGTCATCAGGATATCGGCAAAGTTGAGCCCACAAGCGCCCACCTTGATTTTCACCTCGCCTGGGCCGGGGCTTGGTTCAGGGCAATCGCCCAAAGCGGGGGGGGTATCGAATTGCGAAATCCGAAAAGCGCGCACCGATCATCTCCTATTGGGACAGTTTGCGCGTTGTTACCCCTGAGGCGCCCTGGGGCCAAGATCAGCTTGTGCGTAAAATATATTCATATGAGGTAATGATTGCGCCAGCTTAGCTGCTTTTAACGCTTGCCGACGCGGGGAAATACGTATCGTAAATAAAACGTACTGGGTTTTTTATTTGCCTGCGTCATTTAATTGCGTTGATTTTATACACCTATTAAATGCCTCATGCCGTGTGGCGGTGCGAGCCGAGTGTGTGTGTAAAGCGAGATAGAAGCGTGATCTGGGTTCGGTGTGCTTCTCTCAGTGTAAAGGGTCGAGGGAGCAAATAATGAAGCATCCGGTTGATATTCATGTGGGGAAGAAAACCCGACATCGCCGGTGGATGGTTGGCATGACGCAGCAACAGCTTGCGGAATGCGTGGGCATCAAGTTCCAGCAGATCCAGA
>JAOXRV010000731.1 GCA_025800435.1 Cellvibrionaceae bacterium
GACAATGGCCAACTGCTTGGCCAAACCACCGTAAAAGACGATGGCAGTTGGTGTTTCAATTGCCAGGGCCTAAACCACGGCGAACACAACTTCTCTGCCAGTGGCGCAGGTGCAAATCAAACCGCAAACTTGGCAATTACCGTAGACCCCAATGCCAGCAATATAGACCTGCCCCCCGGCACCGTCATTTACGACGGTGGTAAAATCGATAACAACACCCCCACGATTGAAGGCTGGGCCAGCCCCGGCGCGATCATCTCACTGTCA
This sequence comes from Cellvibrionaceae bacterium, assembly GCA_025800435.1. Classification (GTDB taxonomy): domain Bacteria; phylum Pseudomonadota; class Gammaproteobacteria; order Pseudomonadales; family Cellvibrionaceae; genus Pseudoteredinibacter. The sequence goes on from JAOXRV010000731.1 coordinate 268, forward strand.
GCCAACGGCTATACCTACGGACCCATCATTGCCGACAACCGCGGGCGCTGGACAATCGAAGTGAGCGAGGCCCTGCCCCAGGGCGAGGTTACCTTTGCCGCCATGGCTGAGCTGGGCGGCGGCCAGACGTTCTACTTTGCCTACACTTTAGAGGTCGACGCGCCCCAGCCCGCACTCAGCAGCAGCGCCGCCAAAACCAATATAGACCCCAGCCTGGCGGTGCCCGACATCGAGTCAGTTCAAGACAATGTCGGCATCAAACAAGGGGTGCTCGCCAAAGGTGATCACAGCGACGACGATATTCCCACCCTGTTGGGCCAGGCCGAAGCCTGGAGCGAGGTCCAGATTTTTGATAACGGCGTGTTGCTGGGCAGCACTTATGCCAATGCCAACGGTCGCTGGACCTACTCACCGACCACCGCCCTACCCGAGGGCGAGCACAGCTTTACCGCCGTGCTCATTGACCTCTCGGGCAATCGCAGCGAAACCAGTGATGCCTACACAATTATTGTCGATCGCACCATTCACGGGCCACAACTACTGCGCGTGATGGATGACTCGGGGCAACAGCAAACCACCATTGCCAACGGTGGCGACACCCTGGATGCGCGCCCCGAATTTATCGGCAAGGCAGACCCCAATGACTTTGTCACTATTATTATCGACGGCAGTGAAGTGGCCACCGTGCAAGCCGATACCAATGGCAACTGGCGCTATGAGCTGCAGCAAGATTTGAGCGATGGCAGCCACAGCATGCAGGCTTACAGCTACGACCTAGCCAGCAACTACAGCGCCACCAGCACAGCGTTTAATTTCAATGTTATCGGCAACCGCGATATCGGCCCGGTAACGGATAGTGATGCCAATGCCAACCGCGTCTCTGAATTTGCGCCACTTGGCCAGGCGGTCGGTATTACCGCCGCCGCCATCGACCCGGATGCAACTGACACCGTCACTTATCGATTGCTCGACGATGCCGGCGGCCGGTTCCAGATCGACCCCAATACTGGCGTGGTCACCGTGGCCGGGCAACTCAATTACGACATCGCCCAAGCCCATCAAATTACCGTGCAGGCCAACTCCAGCGATGGCAGCAGCAGCCAGACTGATATGACCATCAATGTCGACCTGGTCAACCGCCTTATCGGGCCGCTGAGAGACAGCAACAGTGGCGCCAATACAGTACTGGAAAATGCCGGGCGCGGCACGGCGGTCGGCATTACCGCATTGGCCGTCGACCCGGATAACCGCGACAGCGTTAGCTACCAACTGCTTGATAACGCCGGCGGCCGCTTTCAGATCGACGCCAATACCGGTGTGGTCACCGTGGCCGGGCAACTTGATTACAACAGCGCACAAGCGCACCAAATCACGGTGCTAGCGCGCTCTAGCGATGGCAGCAGCAGCCAGGCCAATATGACCATTGAGGTGCAACAAGTTAATCGCCCAATTGGCCCGGTGAGCGATGTTGACGGCGCCGCAAACCAGGTGTCTGAATACGCCAGGGTCGGCTCCGCGGTCGGCATTACCGCCCTGGCCACAGACCCAGACGCGGGCGACACCGTCAGCTACCAGCTGCTGAACAATGCCGGCGGGCGCTTTCAAATCGATGCCCAGACTGGGGTGGTCAGAGTAGCTGGCAAACTCGACTATGAAACCGGGCCGCGCCACCAAATTACCGTGCAGGCCAATTCCAGCGACGGCAGTAGCAGCCGCGCCAATATGGACATCAATCTGATTAACGAACAGTACTGCATGGAGTGGGTCAGCGTACCGCCGGACTTAAATAATATTTATACCAGCGGCAGAAATTTTCTCTATGTGGGTAAAAGCAATGCCCCGGCCGGCACCGTACTAACCATTAAAATCAATGCCTCAGCTTACGATTATGTGCCAGTCAATAACATCATCGGCAAACGCTACGTCAAAGTGGGCGAGTCCGAAAGCTATCGCCAAGTGGTGGTCGGGGCGGACGGCGGCTTTCAGTTCTATGCCAGCCCACTGCTGCAACCAACACTCAACTCGATGGGCGCCAAAGTTGGGCAGGCGGTGCGCGTGTATATCGCCTCGGACCACGACCGCAGCCAGCCGGACCCGGATTCCTGCACCCTGCATGACAGCACCCGTTTTGAAAACCGCGACCCGCGGGTTACGCCCTTGGTGCTCGACCTCAATGGCGACGGCGTCAACACCACTGCCCTGGCCCAAGGGGTAAGTTTTGATTTGGATGCCGACGGCGTGCTTGACCAAAGCGCCTGGAGCAGCGCCGAAGACGGACTGCTGGTACGCGATATCAATGGCGACGGCAAAATTAACGATGGCAGTGAATTATTTGGCAGCTACACCCAACTGCAAAATGGTGAGCAGGCCGAGCATGGCTTCGCCGCCCTGGCCGATCTGGACAGCAACGGCGACGGGCTGTTTGACGCGGCCGACCAACACTATACGGAATTGCAGGTCTGGGTCGATGGTAATAGCGACGGCCAGGTACAAGCTGGCGAGCTGCAATCGCTACTGGAAGCCGGCGTGGCACAGATTGATCTCGGCGCCACCGCCATCTCCGAAACCAACGCCGGCAACTGGGTGGGCCTGCGCAGCAGCTGGACCGATACCGAGGGCCAGCAGCATGACATCGACGATGTCTGGTTTAGCTACCTGGCCGGCGCGGCCGCGCTCACCGCTGAGCAGCAAGCGGTCATCGCCGAGGCGGATATTTTCGCAGCGGGTGATCAGCTGCTGGATCAGCTTAGCCCGGCCAACCATAAAGTCGGCCAGACCGATAGCATGAGCCAGGCCCCAGCCCTTAGCCCGCTGCCTGAGCAGGCCGAGCCACTCAGTCTGCAACTGGCGCCAGAGCTGCTGCTTTAGGGCACCTCCAGCCAATCGGCCTGTAGCTCGCGGGGGCATAGCCCCCCCCGCAGCTAGGGCTTATTTATTTGCTGAATCCGGGCCAGGGCATGGGTGGGTTTGCCCTGTCGCCCGCGAATAATCGTGCATACGTGCATTAATACAATGTAATATTTTTAAGGAAAACTTCGCTTATACCTTTCAACCCAACTCAAGCGGGTTACAATAAGCCTTTGTTACGACCCACAAGCGGAGGCCGCCACCCCATGGCGCAATATGTTTACAGTATGAATCGGGTGGGCAAGATTGTGCCCCCCAAGCGCGAAATCCTTAAAGACATCTCTTTGAGCTTCTTTCCCGGCGCCAAAATCGGCGTACTGGGCTTAAACGGCTCGGGCAAGTCCACCCTGCTGCGGATTATGGCCGGGGTCGATACCGACTATAACGGCGAGGCCCGCCCCATGCCCGGTATCAAGGTTGGCTACCTGCCCCAGGAGCCACAGCTGGATGACAACAAAGACGTGCGCGGCAATGTGGAAGACGGTGTGCGCGAGGCCCTAGATGCCCTGGCCGGACTGGATCAGGTGTACGCGGACTACGCCGCCGAGGATGCGGACTTCGACGCCCTGGCCAAAAAACAGGCAAATTTTGAAGATATTATTCAGGCCTGGGATGCCCACAACCTAGATCACAAACTGGAGCAGGCCGCCGACGCCCTGCGCCTACCCCCATGGGATGCCGAGGTGAGCAAGCTGTCCGGTGGTGAGAAGCGCCGGGTGGCCCTGTGCCGGCTGCTGCTATCGCGCCCAGATATGCTGCTATTGGACGAACCCACCAACCACCTGGATGCGGAATCGGTATTCTGGCTGGAGCAGTTCCTGCAGGAATTCCCCGGCACCGTGGTGGCCATTACCCACGACCGCTACTTCCTCGACAACGCCGCCGGCTGGATTTTGGAGCTGGACCGGGGCCACGGTATCCCCTACGAGGGCAACTACACCACCTGGCTCGAAACCAAAGAGCAGCGTCTGGAACAAGAGCAGCGCACTGAGGCCGCCCACAATAAAGCCATTAAAGCCGAACTGGAGTGGGTGCGTCAAAACCCCAAAGGCCGCCAGGCTAAAAACAAAGCGCGCCTGGCCCGCTTTGAAGAGATGCAGTCACAGGAATTCCAGACCCGCAACGAGACCAATGAAATTTATATTCCCCCGGGTGACCGTCTCGGCGATAAGGTGATCGAGATAGAGCATGTCAGCAAAAGTTATGGCGAGCGCAAGCTGATCGACGATTTAAATATCAGTATTCCCAAGGGCGCCATTGTTGGCATTATTGGCGGTAACGGCGCCGGTAAATCAACCCTGTTCCGCATGATTGCCGGTACCGAGCAGCCAGATGAAGGCAGCATTACTCTCGGCGATACGGTCAAGGTTGCCTATGTGGAACAGGGCCGGGAAAACCTCGACGATAATAAAAATGTGTGGGAGGCCATCTCCGACGGCCAAGACATTTTAAAGATTGGCAACTACGAGGTCAGCTCGCGCAGCTACGTGGGCCGCTTTAACTTTAAGGGTACCGACCAGCAAAAACGGGTCGGCGAATTGTCCGGTGGTGAACGCGGTCGCTTACACCTGGCCAATACCTTAAAGCAGGGCGCCAATGTGCTGCTGCTGGATGAACCTTCAAACGATTTGGATGTGGAAACCCTGCGCGCGCTGGAAGAAGCGCTGCTGAACTTCCCCGGCTGCGCCCTGGTGATCTCGCACGATCGCTGGTTTTTAGATCGAGTCGCCACCCATATCCTGGCCTACGAAGGCGAGAGCGATGTGGTGTTCTTTGAGGGCAACTACAGCGAGTACCACGAAGACTTTGTGGCCCGCAAAGGCGCCGATGCCGGCCCCAAGCGGATGAAGTATAAGCCGATCAAGACCTAGGCCGTACAGGCGGCCAGGGCCTCGGCCAAACCCGGGTAGCGAAATTCAAACCCCGCTTGCAGCAGACGCTCGGGGTAAACCCGCTGGCCCTCTAGTAATAGCTCGGCGCCCTCACCCAACATTAGCTTGGGCACCAGTGCCGGCAGCGGCAACACCGCCGGGCGCCCCAGCGCCCGCCCCAAACGGTTGGCAAAATCGCTGTTTTGCACCGCTCCCGGTGCACTTAGGTTATAGGCGCCATAGCAGTCGCGGTGATCCAGCAGAAACAAGATCGCTTTCACTTGGTCGTCGATATGGATCCAGCTCATCCACTGCTCGCCGCTGCCAATGGGGCCGCCGAGGCCGAGCCGAAACGGCGGCAGCATTTTTGCCAGGGCTCCGCCGCCGGGGCCCAACACCACCGCCGTGCGCAATAGGCAAACACGTACCCCCAGCGATTCCGCTTGCAGGGCGGCGGCCTCCCACTGCTGGCACAACTGATGGGTAAAGCCATCGGCAACTTGTGCATCTTCTAGCAACTGGTGGTCGCCTTCTTGGCTGCCATAAAAGCCAATGGCTGAACCGCTCAACAGAACCCGGGGAGGCCGGGGCCAAGTTTGCATTGCCGTGACTAAGGCGCGGGTAGTATTAAGGCGGCTATCGAGCAGCAACTGTTTACGCGTCGGGCTCCAACGCTTATCGGCAATACCGGCCCCGGCGAGATTAATCACCCCATCGACGGGGGCCAACTCGCTCAGTTGCGACAACTCGGCCAAAGCTTGTACTCGCCCATCATAGCGGCGCTGGATTATATGCGGCGAGCAACTCCAGGCACTGAGCTGATAGCCTCGTTCAAGCAACTTGGGAATAAGCGCCTGGGCGATAAATCCCGAGGCACCGGTAAGAAGAATATGCATAGCAAACACTCGACAGTAGCAATGGGCTTAGACTCCCATACTCGGCGGCCAAGGGCAAAGGGTTTAAAGTACCTTAGCTTAAACCACCGCCTCGGCGACCGCGTCCTCACCTGTCCAGCTGACACAGTTGCGGCCTTTTTGCTTGGATTTATACAGCTGCTCATCGGCCACTTCGACAATTTGCTTCCACTCTAGGCCGCAGCCCGGCTCATAGGTGCACAGGCCGGCACTGGCGGTAAGCACGCCGTAATCACTTTTGCAGTGGGGTTCGCCCTGGCTTTCAATGGATTTAAGCACTCGCTCCACCACTTTGGCGGCAACCAGGGGGTAGGTTTCTGGCAGTAAAATCAGCAATTCTTCACCGCCGTAACGATACAGGCGGTCTGAGCTGCGCAGCGTGTCTTGAATGGTAGCTGCAATTAACCGCAGCGCCCTATCGCCCTCTTGGTGGCCATAGTGGTCGTTAAACTTTTTAAAGTAGTCCACGTCCACCAACACCACCGAATAATAACGCTGATAGCGCTGGGCGTTGCGGTGGCTATACTGCAGGTCAATTTCCATCGCCCTGCGGTTGCCAATACCCAGCAGGGAGTCTTCCATCGACAATGCCTGCAGCTCATCGAGCATATTAAAGTGGGCATCGAGAATGTCTTTTTGACCGATCACACCCATTAAATAACCCTCTTCATCCACCACGGGCAGGTCGCGTACGGTATAGGACTGGGAGATAACAAACGCCTCTTTCAGCGGCGATCCGTAGGGCACGGTAATGGGCTTAGCGGTCATAATGTCTTGGGCCAGTAAACCCTCTAGGGGCTGCTGACGACGGTGATGCTCAGCCAATAAAACAACCAAGTCTCTTTGGGTAATAATACCGACCGGTTTGTCATCTTGTATGACAATGACACAGGAGTTATCGCCATCGACCAGCACTTCAAGGATTGAATTGAGGCTAGCGCCGGGCTCAACTGTGACAAAACCCATCGTCATGTGGTCTTGCACACAAGAATCGTTCACATTCATATTTGTAAGACTTTGGTTTTTATACCCCAAATGGGCTCTAGTTATACTTCTCAAACCACCCTGGACCAACCCTAGCCCACAAATGCAAACAACTCCTTACTCCCTGCACAATAATAGTTGCTTCTGTAAAGACAATAACTTGGGTTAACCTCAATCAAGTATTGGCCAAGCAAAAGCCGATTTCCAGTCAGCCAGAGAAAAACCGTTAGTTGGGTAACTCTGAATAAGTCGGCTGTGCTAAGAGGTGCACCTTTTATTATAATTGACCCGTCCAATAATACCCGACTTTATTATTAGGCACAAAACCGTAAGCCGGAAACAAATCACAACAAATGCTATGACTAAGATTGATTATCCAACCGATAAAGGTGAGACTTATTATCACAACAACGATAAGTAAAAATTAGCGCCAAAATAGATAAATAGACGCCCAGCAATGCGAATACACACTCAATGAACTTGATCCAACTATGCAGCACCTAATCCTCGGCGGCGTCCGCTCCGGTAAAAGTCGCTATGGCCAACAACTCGCACAGGCAGCTGAGCAACGCGGCCTTGCGATTTACTATATCGCCACCGCTGAGCGTCAGCTCAATGACGACAGTATGGCTGAGCGCATCCGCCTGCACCAACAGAGCCGACCCAGCCACTGGCAACTGCTGGAGAGCCCACTCACATTGGGCCAGACCATTGCCCAATACGCCGCACCCGAACGCTGCTTACTGGTAGACTGTTTGACCCTTTGGCTCAGCAACTGCTTACTCAGCCAGCGACCCCAGTGCTGGGCCGAGCAAAGGCAGCAATTGTTCGACAGCCTGGCCGCTGCCGGCGGGGATATTATTTTAGTTAGCAATGAAGTAGGCCAAGGCGTTGTACCAATGGCCGAGCTGAGCCGGCACTTTGTCGATCAAGCCGGCGCACTGCACCAGCAGTTGGCACAACAATGCCAGCGCGTTAGTTTTGTTACCGCGGGCATAGCCCAATCGTTAAAAGGATAAACCCATGCCCAGCATGCCCGCCTGGTTAAGGCTGCCGGCACCGGCGCCGAGCAAGGCCCAGGCCCAGGCCGCGCGCCAGCGCCAATCCCTACTCACCAAGCCGGAGCAGTCGCTCGGCCGGCTCGAAACATTGGCGATTACCCTGGCGGCCCAGCAACACAGTGAGCGCCCCCAGATTTGCGCCCCCCAGATCACCTTGTTTGCCGCCGACCACGGCATTGCCAAGCGCGGTGTGTCGGCTTTTCCGCAGGCGGTCACGGCGCAAATGATCGCCAATTTTTACCGCGGCGGCTCAGCGCTTAGTGTGTTGGCGCGCAGCCATGGGGTCGACCTGGAGGTGGTTAATTTAGGTACCGTGACCGCGCCGCCAGTGCCATCAGCGGCCAGTGATGTCAGCCTTATCGATCAAACCATTGGCCCCGGCACCGCTGACTTTAGCCAGCAGGCGGCCATGAGCCAGGCTCAGTGTTGCCAGGCCTTGGATGCCGGCCGCAGCGCCATCGAGCGCTGCCAGACGGGTTGTAATCTATTTATCGGCGGCGAGATGGGCATTGGCAATACCAGCAGCAGCAGCGCCCTGGCCGCTTGCCTATTGCAGATTGACCCAGACCCACTGTGCGGCTGTGGCACTGGCCTCGACGAGCGCGGCCGCCAGCATAAATTACAACTTATCAAACAGGCCCTGGCACGCTTCGCCGCCGACCGCAAAGAACCGACGTCGAGCCACCAGCAATTGGCTTTTGACGCCCTTTATCAGCTCGGTGGGTTTGAGATTGCCGCCCTCACCGGAGCCTATATCAGCGCGGCCCAGCGCGGCATCAGCATTTTACTCGACGGTGTTATCAGCACCGCTGCGGCCCTGATTGCCCAGCGAATCAACCCCAGTATCGGCCCTTGGCTGTTGGCCAGTCACTGCTCGGCCGAGCCCGCTCACCAGCATCTGCTGGCGGCGCTGGGGCTTGAGCCACTGCTGCAATGGCAAATGCGCCTGGGCGAAGCCAGTGGCGCTGCCCTGTGCCTACCGCTGCTGCGCTCGGCCTGTGCCATCCACAATGAAATGGCCACCTTTGCCGAGGCCCAGGTAAGCCAATAACCGCAAGCCAATAAAGAACCAGCCCATGAGCACACGCATCAGCCTGCTGCGCCACGGCCACTGTCACGGTGGCAATATTTTTCGCGGCCAAACCGACAGCCCCCTCAGTGATATGGGCTGGCAGCAATTGCAAACTGCCAGCGCCAGCCTTGAGCCCGTCGACCAAATTATCTGCTCGCCACTGCGCCGTTGCGCCGAGTTTGCCCAACAATTTGCCCGACAAAATAAAATACCGAGCTGCAACGAAGACAAACGTCTAATGGAAATAGACTTTGGCCGCTGGGAGGGGCAGGCAGTGGCGGCAGTGCAACAGCGCGAGCCCGAGCGCTTGCAAGCATTTTGGGACAATCCACTTACGGCGCCGCCACCGGCGGGAGAAACCATGGCCGAGCTGCAACAGCGGGTGCGCCAAAGCTGGCAGCAAATCCTCCAACAGGGCCGCGAGCAACACAGTTTAATTATCAGCCACGGCGGTGTTATCCGCTGTATACTGGCCGAAGTGCTGGGTATGTCGCTGGCGCCCGCCTCGCGCCTGAGCGTGCCCCACGCCTGTCTCAGCCGTATCGACATCTATCACCAGCCGGGCAAAACCGATTGGCCACAGCTGATTTTTCACCAGCCCCTCAATCAATAAAGTAGACAGCCCCATGCTCTCTTATCTGCGCAGTTTAAATCTGGCTTTTATGTTTCTCAGCCGCTTGCCCATGCCCCGATTGGCTAAGTTTGAGCCGGCCGAGCAACAGCGCGCGGGCCTATTATTCCCCCTGGTGGGGCTACTGCTGGGGCTTATACTGAGCCTGTTCGGCCTGTTTATATGTCGCTATCTCCCCGCCCAAGTGGCCGCTGCGCTGCTGCTGTGCCTGTGGGTGTTTATAAGCGGCGGCCTGCATATCGACGGCCTCGCCGACAGTGCCGATGCCTGGCTCGGCGGCCTCGGCGACCGCGAGCGCAGCCTGGCGATTATGAAAGATCCGCGCTGCGGCAGCGGCGCGGTATTTACAGTGGTGGTGGTATTGCTGCTGAAGTACGCAGCCCTAAGCGCACTGCTGCAAATGGGGCAAATTTGGTTTTTACCCCCGGTATTATTGCTCGGGCGCCTGTCGGCCCTGGCCACCCTGAGCTACACCCCCTATATCAGCAGCACCGGCTCGGCCCTGCAATTTCTCGATCTCAGCCGGCGGCGCAGCATTAATATTGCCGTCGCCCTGTACTGCCTGGCCTTTATTCTGTTGCTGGGTTTAGATCAAGCCTGGTGGATGCTAGCGGCACTGATCCCACTGTGGGCATGCTTGCGCCAATTGATGCTGGCCAGACTCGGTGGCAGCAGCGGCGATACTGCCGGTGCCAGTGTCGAGCTGATCGAAGCGGCGGCTCTGACCCTGCTCTGCCTAACAGAAGTGCCCTAGGGCACCTCTGAATAACTCGGTGACGCTCAGGCCTTGAGGCAAATGCGCTAGCAAGGCGCTCGCTCGAAGGCATGCTGGGCGCACGTCGAGAGTGAGCAACGCCGCTAGCGCCTTTGCCTCAAGGCCCCGCAGGGCGG
>JAOXRV010000739.1 GCA_025800435.1 Cellvibrionaceae bacterium
CGCAATAATCAGAACGGTAATTATTGGCAGCTTTGTCGTTATCGGTTTTGCCATTTAGCGACGCGCTCTCAGCCAGGTGCTGGCGCCAAATAGGGCGAGCAGCAGGGAAAACAACAAACCCAGGTTGCCGCCACCGATATAGCCAGCGCTGCGTTTAATTTTGTACTGCTCTGGCTTGCTGCGAACCTTGTCTTTAAAGACTTCCAGTTGCAAAGCCAAGTTGGTGTTGAGGTCTTCTGCTGCCAAAAACATACCCCGATGTCGGTCTTCCCTAAGTTGCTCGCTTAAATTAACTGGAGTGGCCTTACTTTTGATATGGCTGATACCGGGCGCCCGAAACAACAGCTTTTGGCTGGCAATATCGTAAATGGTGGCGTCGATCATGGTGTGGGTGTCATTTTTCTCGCCGGGCACAAGGTAGGCGCCGACAATTGTCCAGTAAGTGATCGACGCCAAGCCCTCGTCGGTAAATTGTTCCTGATCATAGGCCAGCAGCGCAATGACATCGACATTGTACATGGATTGCAGCTGGCTTAGGTTGCCAAAGCTGCCACCTTTGCGCAGGTAGGCCGAGGGGATAATTTCGATGGAATCGACAAATGGCTTGGCCTTAAATTGCTCGCTGACCTGGCCCATTAATTTAATTTTATCTTGTTCTGTTAGTGCTGATCCACCCCGGCCAGTCTCGGGGACAAAGGCAATACCCACTTTATAAAGGCAGTTCTAAGTAGGGTGTGGTAGTTGGCGGGACAATCGTTTCGCCATCGGGGTATAAAAAGTCGACAACGCTGGCGCGTTTATAGTTCTCGCCACCGTAGTGCATAAAGCTACAGGCACTTAGGCTCAGAAATAGTGTTAAAAATAAGTACTTTATAATTGGTTTTTGCATGTTTTCACCCTCTTATGTATTAGAAAATACAGAATGTTCAAGGAAGTCCGTAAATTCGACCGAGGGACTATAACAAACGCTTAAAACCTGGGGCCTTAGCCATAAAAAGTACTAATTTTTTAATACCTAGGGTAGCTCTGAATAACTCGCTGATGCTCAGCGGGACCCTAAAGCGTACAGCTGCAAGGCGCGCTGCGCAGTGAATGCCGGCCGCCTTTACAAGCAGTGCAACACCGCAGATGTGCGCTTTAGGGCCCGCCCTGCGGGGCCTTGCCTCAAGGCCTGAGCGTCACCGAGTTATTCAGAGTTACCCTAGGGTAGCTTATAGAAAATAAAGTGGCAGCAGCGCAGTGGTGCCGCTGCTGCCGGTGATGGTATTAGCGCAAGTCGAAACGATCGGCCTGCATAACTTTAACCCAGGCGCTAACGAAATCTTGCACAAACTTATTGCCGGCATCGGCTGAGGCGTAGACCTCGGCAATCGAACGCAGCTCGGCATTTGAACCAAAGATTAAATCAACCGGGGTGGCAGTCCACTTGAGCTTACCGGTTTTGCGATCTAGGCCTTGGTATAAACCGACCTGCTCAGACTTTTGCCAGCGAGTTGACATATCCAGCAGCTTAACAAAGAAGTCATTGCTCAAGGTGCCTGGGCGGTCGCTAAACACGCCGTGGCGACTGCCGCCGTGGTTTGCATCGAGCGCGCGCAGACCACCGAGCAGTACCGTCATTTCCGGCACCGTCAAACCGAGTAAGTCAGCCCGCTCAACCAACATTTTTGCCGGTGAGCGAAACGCTTCGCGGCTATAGTAGTTGCGAAAGGCATCGGCCTTGGGTTCCAGTACTGCAAACGATTCGACATCGGTATCGGCTTGGCTGGCGTCCATACGGCCGAGCGTAATCGGTACTTTAAGTTTGTGGCCTGCTTGGGCGGCGGCTTGTTCAATGGCGGCGGCGGCAGCTATAACAATGGTATCGGCCAGCGATACTTGTTTGCCAGCGCTGAGGCTGCGGTTAAATTTGCCTTGTATTTGTTCGAGCTTGGCCAGTACCTTTTTCAGTTCCTCGGGGTTGTTGGCGGCCCAATCAATTTGGGGTTGTAGGCGAATACGGGCACCGTTGACGCCGCCGCGCATGTCTGTATCCCGATAGCTGGCCGCGGCAGACCAAGCGGTACGAATTAACTCTTGCCTGCTCAGGCCGCTGGCTAAGATGGCCTCTTGCAGTTTGGCTACCTCGCGCTGGTTAATAAGTTCGTGCTTGCGCTCGGGGATCGGGTCTTGCCACCGCAATACTTCGCTGGGTACTTCGGCGCCGATATAGCGTGCCCTTGGGCCCATATCCCGGTGGGTTAACTTAAACCAGGCCCTGGCAAAGGCCAGCTCGTATTTTTTCGGGTCGGCACGAAAGGACTCCACAATTTTGCGAAACTCGGGGTCTTCTTTCAGGGCGACATCGGTGGTGAACATTATCGGCGCATGGCGCTTATTGGGGTCGTGGGCATCGGGTACTAGCTGCTGGGCGCTTTCCTCTTTGGGTATCCATTGGGTCGCGCCTGCGGGGCTTTTGGTTTTTACCCAGGTAAAGTTCATCAGGGTTTCCAGGTAATTGCTGGTCCACTGGGTTGGGGTAGCGTTCCAGGCGCCCTCCAGGCCACTGCTGATGGTGTCGCCGGCATTGCCACTGCCGCATTTATTGGCCCAGCCCAGGCCCTGGTTTTCAACTTCGGCAGCGGCTGGCTCGGCACCGACACAGCCCTTGGGGCTTTTTTTACCGTGGGCTTTGCCAAAGGTATGGCCGCCGGCAATCAGCGCGACAATTTCCTCGTCGTTCATGGCCATGCGGCCGAAGGAAAGACGAATGTCGTCTGCCGCCAACAGCGGCTCGGGCTTGCCGTGTGGGCCCTCTGGGTTAACGTAGATTAAACCCATTTCTACCGCCGCCAACGGGCCTTTTAGCTTACCTTTTTTATCCCGTCGCTGGTCTTTTAAGAACGCGGTTTCCGGGCCCCAGTAAACCAGATCTGGCTCCCAGTCATCTTCCCGGCCACCGGCAAAGCCAAAGGTTTTAAAGCCCATGGATTCCAGTGCCACATTTCCGCTCAGGGCCATCAGGTCAGCCCAGGAAATTTTGCGTCCATATTTTTGTTTAACGGGCCACAGCAGGCGGCGGGCTTTATCTAGATTCACGTTATCGGGCCAGCTATTAAGGGGGTCAAAGCGCATCTGTCCGCCGCCGGAGCCGCCGCGCCCATCAATGGTGCGATAGGTACCGGCTGCGTGCCAGGCCAGGCGAATAAACAGCGGGCCATAGTGGCCGTAGTCTGCCGGCCACCAATCTTGGGAGTCGGTCATCAGCACTTTTAAATCGGCTTTGACGGCGGCCAGATCTAGGCTGGCAAATTCTTTGGCATAGTTAAAGTTACGGCCCATGGGGTTTGACTCAGCATCGTGTTGACGCAGGGGGCTAAGGTCGAGTTGGTCGGGCCACCAGAATTGATTGCTTTTGGCATCGTTCATGGCATGGCCGGGGCCTGCGCTTAGGGCGGCGCTTAAGCCGACTACAGCGAGACTTAAAGGGAGTTTATTAAACATTTTTTTATCCTCAGGTTGGGGTCAATACCGGAGTGATAATTGTTATTGCTAATGGACGAGGGAGGCTAATTAAGAAACCCTATGGTTGTTATTGGTTTATTCGCTGATTTTTGTTTGCTTAGGTGACAGTTTGCACAGTAAATAGATACAAATTAGCTTTTATTATTGGCGCTTGCTATTGGGCTGATAGCTTTTTATTCGGGTGGTGTTATTTTGTAAAACCGGAGCTTACATCAATGTTAAATAATCACCGTGAAAGCTGCCTTTGGCCAGTTTTCTGCAGTCGCCGCCCGGCCACTGGCGCAGGATCAGTTCCGCCTGTTTGCGATCGGCGCTGGGTTCAAATGTAAGCCAGTAAAAGGGTGTTTGTTCGCTGGCTTCTTTGCCAATGGCTTCAATGGTTTCGATTAGCTTGCGCTGTTGCAGTGGGCTCAGGTATTGAAAAAACATACTGTGAAACAACAGTGCCCCCCGGCCTGGACGAAACTGTTTAGCGGCTTGTTCCAGCCAGTCGCTGGCGTCGGCCCGCTGTAGGCAGTTGGGGGACTGGCTAAACATTTCGCAGGCGGCGCGAGTGCGGGCTAAGCGTTCACGCTGATCTGGCCAGATATAGGAAAGGAGGCGCTGCTGTTGTTTGGGTACGTGTATCGGGT
>JAOXRV010000742.1 GCA_025800435.1 Cellvibrionaceae bacterium
GTAGTTGATTTTCCCTTTTTGATGTAGATGGCTTGCTTGTTTTAATGGTGCGTATTGGGCGCGAGGCGTCAGTTTTTTTGGGGCCAAGTATGCGCTTATTTCATCATCCGCATCGAGGGCAAACGGCCGTATGTTTGATGATTTTGAACAGCAAGTCGCTAAATTTAGATGTGTCGGTGAGGAAGATTCCGATTATACCGATGGTCTTGAATACTGCCATCAAGTCTTGGGCTTGATGTCCGATTTGGCGGGCAAGCTTGCTTTGCTGGCCCCGGTAAAACCTAAAATGATGGTGTTTGACAGTGCCAACATCATTGGCGGCATAGAATGCTCATAGCCATTAAGCTGCAGGGTCACAACTAAGTAGTTGTGAACAGGCTCCGAGCTGAGCTCTCGGTTGATTGCTGATTATCAAAACCTGCCGGATTATATCGGTTGCTTGCTTCGTCGCTAATTGCGCCATTGATTTCTCAGTAATGTAATTATTTCACCCCGCCAGAAACCCCACCAGCCTTATAGATCAGGCAGCAAACTGAGTTTGTTGATTTACAGTTTTGTATCTATTGTTAGCATTAATAAGAATGTTATTTAGAGACGATTCTGGCGGTATTGCCGATGAAGAATATTAAGCTTAAAAATAAATTGCTGGTGCTGGTGGCTATTCCGTTAACTGCGTTTTTAATAATGCTGGCGCTGAGCGAGATCAGTAATTACCAGAAATTAACAGAAGCTAAGGATATACGCAGCCAGGTAGACCTGGCCATTAAAAGCAGTTCGCTGGTGCACGAGTTACAAAAAGAGCGGGGAATGAGCGCCGGTTTTCTCAGCTCCGCTGGGGTTCAGTTTAGTAACCAGCTGCGCCAGCAGCGGCAGCAGGCCGATGGGGCGGCCGCTGCTTGGCGGCAGTATGTGGGTGAAGATCACAATTTTGATCAGTCCTCTTTGCAATCTATCGAGCAGGTTAGAGAACAATTGACTAAGCTGGCGGCCATTCGTCAGCGGGTGGGCAATCAATCAATTGCTTTGGGCGAGGCCGTGGGCTTTTACACGGGCCTGATCAATAAGCTTTTGGCCAAGGTATCAAGTTTGTCGTTTTATGGCCACAATGCAGAGGTTTCCCGGGAGGCGGTGGCCTTGTATGCGTTTTTACAGGCCAAGGAGAACGCCGGTATCGAGCGGGCAGTGCTGAGTACGGTGTTTGCCAACGACCGTTTTAATGATCAAAACTACCGCAAGTTTATTAACTTAACCAGCTTGCAAAAGGCCTTTACCACTATCTACCTGGGGGCGGCCGGTGAGGCCCACCAGCAGTTTTATCACCAGCAGCTGTCGATAGATGCGGTTAAACAAGTGGAGCATTTTCGCGCCCAGGCCCTGGCCGCTTACGACAAGCCCAGCATTGGTATCAGTGCTGAGGCTTGGTTTGCCCAGGCCAGTGCCAGAATCAATGCCTTAAAAAAAGTTGAAGATCTGGTCAGCCAAGATCTGGTTAAACTGGCTGATCAAATGCACGACAGTGCGCTTTCGGCGCTGGTCTGGGGGGTGTTGACCATTGTTGTTATCGGGG
>JAOXRV010000757.1 GCA_025800435.1 Cellvibrionaceae bacterium
CTTGGTATTTTTGGCGTCCCGCACCGCTGGTGTGGGGCGTTTTTATTTGGGATTTGCGTATTCGAAGCGTCGTAGGGCCGAGCTGCAGCACGGACAGTCATAAAAAAGGGCAGCTCTGGTGGCCGCCCTTCTTGGTTTAGAACTATGTGTTTCTTTAACCGGCAAACGCGTAAAGTAGGCTAAAGATCGCAGCGGACATGGCCGCAGCAGCCGGAACCGTAATGACCCATGCGGCGACAATGGTCATGAAGTGCGATCGGCGCACTAGTTTACGGCGGCGGCGCTCTTCGGCGGTCACTGGTTTTACGGCTTTGGTGGCCAGATTTTTACGGCGGCGGCGTTCGGTGTGCCATTCGCGGTAAAACCCAACACCAAACACACCGCCTACTGCGATATGTGTTGAGCTCACCGGCAGGCCCAGCCAGCTGGCGACGATCACTGTAATCGCTGCGGACAGGGCCACACAATAGGCGCGCATTGGGTTCAGCTTGGTGATCTGGCTGCCAACCATACGGATCAGTTTAGGACCGAAGAGAAAGAGACCAAAGGAAATCCCAAAGGCACCGATGATCATGACCCAGCTGGGAATGGCCACTTTGGCAGCGAAATCGCCAAACTCAATCGCGTGCACAATCGCGGCCAGCGGGCCAAC
>JAOXRV010000764.1 GCA_025800435.1 Cellvibrionaceae bacterium
GGTGCCGGGCGTGTTTCTTGGCTCTTTTATGGCCGCTTTACTGTCGCGCAACTTGAAACTGCAAGGCTTTAAAGATGGTAGCAGTATGGTGCGCTATATTCTCGGTGCTATTTTTATGGGAATGGGAGGCATGTTAGCGGGAGGTTGTGCGGTGGGTGCTGGCCTAACCGGAGGATCAGCGTTTTCGATTACCGCTTGGGTAGCGCTTGCGGCGATGTGGGCCGGTGCTGCGGCAACTGATGCACTCGTTGACCGAGAGTGGGGGGCGGATCGCCGCCCCCTTTGGTCGCGGTATGTGCGTTTACCTAATCACGCAGCGCCAGCCAACTAAGCTACTACTGACCCTGAAGCTTGGTGATCGCTGCTTTCTCTTGGTCGATCATCGCAGCGATAAAGGGCATAGCTGTCATACGCGTATACCAGTCAGCTAAGTTCGGCCAACGTTCGGCGTCAATGTATTCCCCGCCATGTGCCATGCTAATAAGTTGTGAGCAAATGGCGAAATCGGCAAGGCATGGTTTATCACCCAGAAAGAACGCGTTTTTAAGC
>JAOXRV010000767.1 GCA_025800435.1 Cellvibrionaceae bacterium
TTAAGCCAACAAATCCCGAGCAATAATCAGTTTCATAATTTCATTGGTGCCGGCGTAAATTTTCTGTACCCGGGCATCGGCGTAGGCTCGGGCTACCGGGTATTCCCACATAAAGCCAAAACCACCGTGCAATTGCAGGCACTCGTCGATTACTTTGCACTGCAGCTCAGTGCTCATCAGCTTGAGTTTGGCCGCCGTGGGTACGTCCAATTTGCCCTCGATATGCAGCTCCAGGCACTTGTCCACAAACACCTGGGCAGAGGCCAGCTCGGTTTCCATTTCTGCCAGTTTAAACTGAGTGTTTTGGAAGGTCGCAATCGACTTGCCAAAGGCCTGGCGGTCTTTCACGTAATCGATAGTTTGACGCAGGATCGACTGAGCATTGGCGATGGCGTTAACGCCGACAGACAAACGCTCCTGGGGCAGCTCTTGCATCAGGTAGATAAAGCCCATGCCCGCTTCGCCGAGAATATTGGTTTTGGGTACGCGCACATCCTGGAAGAACAGCTCCGAGGTATCCTGGGCTTTCATGCCCAGTTTTTCCAGGTTGCTGCCTTTTTCAAAACCGGGAGTGCCGGCTTCTACTAGGATCAAGCTAGTGCCGTGGGCGCCGGCATCGGGGTCGGTTTTGGCCACCACAATCACCAGGTCGGCGTGTTGGCCATTGGTGATAAAGGTTTTGGAGCCATTGATAATATAATCGTCGCCGTCGGCAATCGCGGTGGTTTTAATCGACTGCAAATCAGAGCCGGCACCGGGCTCGGTCATGGCAATGGCGGTGACGATGTCGCCGCTTACACACTTGGGCAGATATTTTTGCTTGAGTTCTTCGCTGGCGTAATTGACGATATAGGGTACGCCAATATCCGAGTGCAAGCCCCAGCCGATGCCGGATAGGCCGAGGCGGGAAACCTCTTCGTCGATAATAGCATTGTAGCGAAAATCTACCGCCACGCCGCCGTACTGCTCGGGGATGGTGGGGCCTAAAAAGCCTTGCTCGCCAGCTTTTTGCCACAGTGCGCGGTCTACTTGGCCGTCTTTTTCCCATTGGGCGTGATAAGGGGCGGCTTCGGTTTCTAAAAACTTGCGCACGCTCTCTCGAAATAACTCGTGTTCGGATTCGTAAACAGTTCTTGGGATCATGGTAATACTCACAAAATAGTTGCTAGCAGCAGCCTGCCAAGGCTGCTGGTTTTAATTTAAGCGTCTTTAAATTGCTCGCCTTTCTCGGCCATTTCTATCAAAAAAGCCGGTGGGCTAAAGCGCTCGCCGTACTGTTCGGCCAGTTGTTGGGCGCGCTTAACAAAGGTGCGCAAGCCAGTTTGGTTGATAAACTGCAAAATACCACCGGTCCAGGCGGGGTAGCCAATGCCCATGATAGAGCCGAGGTTGGCATCGCGTACGCTGGTCAGCACTTTTTCTTCGTAGCAGCGGGCGGTTTCAACTGCTTCGATATACAGCAGCCGATCTTTTATGTCTTGCAGTGGAATCTGGCCGTCTGCTTGATAAAACTGGTCCAGACCCGACCACAGCTTCTTTTTACCGCCTTCTGGGTAGTCGTAAAAACCGCCGCCGGTGGATTTGCCGGCGCGGTCTTGCTCCAGCATGGTGTCGGCAATGGCATCGGCGGGGTGCGGCTGGTAGCTTTTACCTTCGGCTTCCAGATCGGCGATGGTTTGCTTGCGCACCTTGGCGCCCAGGCTCAGGGTGACTTCATCCATGACCGCCAGTGGGCCAACGGGGTAGCCGGATAAGAAGGCGGCGTTTTCGATAGAGACCGGGCTAACACCTTCGCCGACCATGGCCATGCCCTCTTGGGTAAAGGTGCCAAATACGCGCGAGGTGAAAAAGCCACGGCTGTCGTTGACCACGATGGGCACCTTGGCAATTTGCAGTACATAGTCGTAGGCTCGCGCCAGGGTTTCGTCATTGGTTTGCTCGCCGCAGATAATTTCTACCAGCGGCATCTTATCGACCGGCGAGAAGAAGTGCAGGCCAATAAACTGCTCGGGGCGCTCGGAAGCTTCGGCCAGGCCAGTAATCGGCAGGGTTGAGGTGTTGGAGGCGAATACCGCATCGCTGGGGATCTGGGCTTCGGCTTCTTTGGTAACTGTGGCTTTAAGGCCGCGGTCTTCAAATACCGCTTCGATAATCAAGTCGCAACCTTGTAGCTCGGCGGCATCGGCGGTGGGCTTAATCAGGCCGAGGATGCCATCGCGCTTTTCTTCGCTCATGCGGCCACGGCCAACTTTTTTATTCAGCAGGCCCTCGGAGTAGGCCTTGCCTTTTTCGGCATTTTCAAGGCTGACATCTTTCAGTACAACTTCGATACCCTTAATGGCAGATGAGTAGGCGATGCCTGCGCCCATCATGCCGGCGCCGAGTATTCCTAGCTTTTTAACTGGCTTTTGCTCGTAGCCGTCGGGGCGGCCGCGGCCGGCTTTAATTTCATTGAGCTGGAACCAGAAGGTGCCAATCATATTCTTGCTCACCTGGCCGGTGGTCAAGGTAGTGAAGTAGCGGCTTTCAATTCGGGTGGCGGTTTCAAAGTCTACCTGCAGGCCCTCAACCATCACACACAGAATCGCTTCCGGCGCGGGCATCACGCCTTTGGTCTGGTTTTTCAGCATGGCCGGGGCTATCGGCAGCATTTGCGCCGTCGCCGGGTGCGAAGGTTTGCCGCCGGGTACCTTATAGCCTTTAACATCGTAGGGCTGCCGGCTCTCGGGGTTGGCTTCGATAAAGGCTTTGGCCTTTGCCAACATGTCTTCTGCGCTGTCGGCAGTGTCGTGTACCAGGCCCAGCTTGTGCGCTTTGTCGGTATTAAATTGTTTGCCCTCTAGCAAGAACGGCATGGCGCCCTGCAGGCCGAGTAGGCGAGTCATGCGGATAACACCGCCGCCGCCGGGCAACAGCCCCAGGGTGACCTCGGGCAGGCCCATCATCACGCCTTTGTTGAGCGCGATGCGGTGGTGGGCAGACAGGGCAATTTCCCAGCCGCCGCCCATGGCCGCGCCATTGATGCAGGCAACGATTGGTTTGCCGGTGGTCTCTAAAGTGCGCATGGCTTTTTTCAGTTTTTCAACCTCGTCAAAAAACTGTTGGGCATCGTCGGGGCCAACCTTAATCAGGCTGTTGAGGTCACCACCGGCAAAAAAAGTTTTCTTGGCCGAGCGAATGATCACGCCCTTCCAGTTGTCGTCGGCTTCTAACTGCTGGATAAAGTCAAAAAAGTCGCGCTGGAAGGCGGCATCCATGACATTGGCAGAACCGTCCTGGCGGTCGAGGATCATGTGGACAATATTGTCACTGTCTTTTTCAAATTTTACTGAGCTCATAATATTTTCTCTCGTATCCCTTGGTCCGCGTTACACGCGCTCGATAATGGTGGCGATACCCATGCCGCCGCCCACACACAAACAGGCCAGGCCGCGTTTGAGGTCGCGGGCTTCCAGTTCATCGAGCAGGGTGCCCAGAATCATGGCGCCGGTGGCGCCGAGTGGGTGGCCCATGGCAATGGCGCCACCGTTAACATTGACGATGCTTTGATCCAGCTCTAAGTCTTTAATCAGACGCAGGGCGACCGAGGCAAAGGCTTCATTAATTTCAACCAAGTCCAAATCGCTGGCTTCTAGGCCGGCAATCTTCAGGGCTTTTTTGGCGGCGGGGCCGGGGCCGGTCAGCATAATGGTGGGGTCGGTGCCCACCACCGCGGTGGCGGTGATCTTGGCGCGGGGCTTGATGCCGTATTTATCGGCCATCGCCTGGTTGCCGATCAGTATGGCGGCGGCGCCATCGACGATACCGGAGGAGTTACCGGGGCCGTGAACGTGATTGATCTGTTCAATGTCGTGGTATTTTTCTCGGGCAACGCCGTCAAAACCCATATCGCCAATGGCCTGGAAAGAAGGGTTTAATGCGGCCAGGGTCTCGACGCTGGTTTCGGGGCGAATAAATTCATCGCGGTCTAAAATAGTCAGGCCGTTGGCGTCTTTCACCGGCACGATAGATTTATCAAAGGCTCCGCGCTCCCAGGCGGCGGCGGCTTTTTTGTGCGAGCTGGCGGCAAAGCTGTCAACATCGCTGCGGCTATAGCCGTCGATGGTGGCGATCAGGTCGGCGCCAATGCCCTGGGGCATAAAGCCGGTATCCATATTGGTCTGGGGGTCCATGGCCCAGGCGCCGCCATCGCTGCCCATGGGCACCCGCGACATGGATTCAACGCCGCCTGCCACTACCAGCTGCTCAAAGCCGGAGCGAACCTTTTGCGCGGCCATATTGACAGCTTCTAGGCCCGAGGCGCAGAAACGGTTGAGGGTGACGCCGGCCACGTCGTCGTCCCAACCGGCGGCCAGGGCCGCGGTTTTGGCAATATCGGAACCCTGGTCGCCCACAGCGGAGACACAGCCCATGACAATATCGTCGACATCTTTGCTATCAAAACCATTGCGCTCTTGCAGCGCTTGCAGCAGTTGTACCAGCAGGGTGATGGGTTTGGTTTCGTGTAGGCTGCCACTCGCCTTGCCTCGGCCGCGAGGGGTGCGAACAGCGTCGAATATCAGCGCGTCGTTCATGAGCTTATTCTCTATTTTAATAATAACTTGAAGAATCGGATTTATTAGGCAGTGGTGTTAACACTGAAACTGGTTCAGCGGCCGCCTTGATGACAGCTTAGGGGATTGGGCTGCTCACACAATGACCAAACTTTTCAAGCGGCTGGGAGAAAATGTCAGCAAGTTTTAAAACATACGTTTGATTTAGCGGCAGGAATCGCGGTAGGCACCGGGGGTCATGCCCGTCCATTTTTTAAAAGCGCGGTTAAATGCACTGGGCTCAGAAAAGCCCATGATGGCGGCGATATCGTTAATGGGGGTGTTGAGCCGCGCCAGGTGATAGATGGCGGTATCGCGCCGTACTGAGTCTTTGATTTCCTGGTAGGCGTTGCCTTCTTCTTTGAGGCGCCGACGCAGGGTTTGGGTGGTCATGTGTAGGCGGTCGGCCACTACTTCAAAGGGCAGGTTTTCGACGCAGTCACTGGATTGCAGCATAGCGCGAATGCGCGCAGTTAAGCTGTTGTCGCTTTTATAGTGGGTAAGTAGACACTCGGGGGCACTGGCCAGAAACTCGGTCAGGGATTGGGGGTCCTGGGCAACCGGGCGTTCTAAAAAACGACGGCTGAAAACTACGCTGTTTTCGGGCTGGTTATAGTAGTTGCGGCAGGCGAACATATCTTGAATATCGTCCGCATAACTGGGCTCGGGAAAGGCAAAGTTTATCCGCTCTAGCAGAATCGGTCGGTCGATCATCCAGCTGGTCCAGCGGATCCAGATCACCAGCATGGAGACAATAAAATAAACCGGGTCGAGCTTGTGCGGGTTGCTGTAGCCAATGGTCAAGGTGGCCTCTTCGCCCTGCTCGCTCAAGCTAAAGTTCATGTCATCGGTACAGACCCGGCTGTGGCGAATACTGCGCAGCAGTACCCGACGCAAGTTGGGGCAGGTGATGGTGGCGTGACACTGCATGGCAAAGTAACCCCGGCGCAGTGGGCGGGATAGAAAACCCGAGGCTTCATCGTCCATCTGCTCCCACACCGCTCGCAGCAGGCTGGCAAAGCCGTCTTTGCCGAGGCGTGGGGCCGCATTGGGCAGGGCGGTCAGAGAT
>JAOXRV010000776.1 GCA_025800435.1 Cellvibrionaceae bacterium
AAAATAACGAAACCATCATGCCCGAAAACACCCAACAGCCCACGCCAGAAAACACACCGTTCCTGACAATATTTCTGATCTTTTTACGCTTAGGTCTCACCTCTTTCGGTGGTCCCGTTGCGCATATTGGTTATTTTCGGCGCGAGTTCGTGGATCAACGCCACTGGCTTGGCGAGAGCACATTCACCCAGCTACTCGCGATCTGCCAGTTCTTGCCTGGACCTGCTAGCTCGCAGCTCGGATTCGCCATTGGCATGCAGCGCGGTGGCTGGCTCGGCGGGCTAGCCGCATTTAGCGCTTTTACGCTGCCATCAGCTGTTTTGTTGCTCCTCTTTGCGTTAGGTGTGAATGAGTTTGTGGGGCTTACGCCCCTGATTCAGGGGTTAAAGCTGGTCGCGGTTGCCGTCGTTGCTGATGCACTGCTCTCGATGGCGCGTAACCTATGCCCAGACCGCCAGCGTCAAGTGATCGCCTTAATGGCGATTAGCCTTATCGCATTAATAGATACATCATGGAGCCAACTCATTGCAGTTGCAGGCGGCGCGATGCTCGGTTTTGCGCTATGCAAACAAGCCAGTCTTAGCCAAACGGAGATTCTGACGCCTAACTACCACCCACGCTCAGGCGTTATCGCCGGTGCTCTCTTTGCTGGGTTGCTTATG